>NZ_JAYGID010000083.1:0-1354 GCF_034931685.1 Synechococcus sp. CCY9202 | reverse complement strand
TGCAGCCCAGGGGTTACAGCGCCGGCCCCCGGGCGGCGATTGAGGCCGCTGCGCCCTGTGGGGGCGCTGCCACCTCAATCACCTGGGGCCTGCGTCTTGCACCTCTGCGGCGGCGGCGCTGAGCAGGGCCGGCAGATCCTCCAGCTCCGGGATGGCGGCCATGCTCTCGGCTGAGAACATGCGGCGTCCCTCCAGCTGCCAGTGCTCGTGCTGCTCCAGCAATACCGCGCCCACCAGGCGGGTGATCGACGCGTCGTTAGGGAAGATGCCGACCACCCTGGTGCGGCGCTTGATCTCCTCGTTGACCCGCTCCAGCAGGTTGGTGCTCCAGACCTTCTTCCAGTGAGGCTGCGGGAAGTGACGGAAGGCCAGCACGTCCTCTCTGGCCTCGTTCATGAGCTCGGTGGCCTTGGGGAAGCGCTCCGCCAGCGAGGCGGCCAGGTCATCCCAGCGGCTGAGGATCTCTCCGGCATCCTCCTGAGCGAACACCGAGCGCAGGGCGGCGGTCACCATGCCTTGGTGGGCCTTGGGGACCCGCTGCAGCAGGTTGCGGGCGAAGTGGACGCGGCAACGCTGCCAGACGCAGCCCTGCAGCTGCCTGCGGATGGCCTTGGTAAGGCCCACGTGGGCGTCGCTGATCACCAGCTTGACGCCAGTGAGGCCGCGCTCCTACTGCTTCGCAGAAGCCTTCGGCTAGAGCGAGGCAATGAACTCGCTCCAGAAGCCCTCGGTTTCGCTGTCGCCCACCTTGAGACCCAGCAACTCCCGGCGGCCGTCCGCGTTCACCCCCATGGCGACGACGACAGCCCGTGAGCAGACCTGCAGGGCCTTGCCCAGCCTGCCCTTGAGGTAGGTGGCATCCAGGTAGACGTAGGCGTAGCCGGACTCCTGCAGGGGCCGGCTCAGGAACGCCTGCACCTGCTGGTCGATCTCCTGGCAGATGCGACTGACCTGGGATTTGGAGATGCCGCTCTGCGATCCCAGGGCCCCCACCAGGGCATCGACCTTGCGGGTGGAGACGCCGCCGATGTAGGCCTCCATGATCACGGCATAGAGGGCCTGATCCACCCGGCGGCGGGGCTCAAGGATCGAGGGCAGGAAGCTGCCGGCCCGCAGTTTGGGGATCAGCAGGTCGATGTCGCCCACCTGGGTGGTGAGGCTGCGGGGCCGGTAGCCGTTGCGGTAGCCGAGCCGTTCCTCGCTGCGCTCATGGCGGTCGGCACCCAGAACGGCGGCAACCTCCAGCTCGATCAGCTGCTGCAGGCCGTGGCGGGCCAGCTCCGGGATCAGCTCGCCGGCACTGCTGCCATCCAGTAGCGGCGCCAGGTCAACTGCGGCACGATGGGTCTTGGGC
>NZ_JAYGID010000082.1:0-9515 GCF_034931685.1 Synechococcus sp. CCY9202 | reverse complement strand
GCCGGGTGGAGGTGGCCCGCCTGCCCCTGCTGCCCCAGGCCGACAAGACCGGCCTAGATGACCTGCTGGCCGCGGCTGGCCCCGAGGCCCTCGAGCGGGCCCTCGCCACCACCGGCCCCCGGGCCGTGCTGCCCCTGCAGCGCCCTGCAGATGTGATCGCCGCGGC
Organism: Synechococcus sp. CCY9202; assembly: GCF_034931685.1. Classification (NCBI taxonomy): domain Bacteria; kingdom Bacillati; phylum Cyanobacteriota; class Cyanophyceae; order Synechococcales; family Synechococcaceae; genus Synechococcus; species Synechococcus sp. CCY9202. The sequence continues at coordinate 9,349 of NZ_JAYGID010000082.1, read as the reverse complement.
CGGTGCCTATCTGGCTGATGCCGCCCCGATCCCGGCCCCTGCTGTGGCGCCGCTGGTGATCCTGAGCGCCGCGATGGGTGCCGGCAAGACCGAGGCCATCGCCGCCCGTGTGGCGCCCCTCGCTGCTGCTGGGGTGCCCGTACTGATGCCCTCCCACCGCCAGGCCCTAGGGCAGGCCGCGGCTGAACGGGTGGGGGTGCCCTGGCGCCCGATGCCCGGCACCGATGAGCGCTGGCAGGGGGTGGCGGCCTGCTGGGATTCCTGGCGCCCCTCCAGCGCCCTGCAGCTGAGCCCAACCGGCTGGGCCGGGGCCGTGCTGGTGGCCGATGAATGGGCCCAAGCTGTGGAGCATCTGCTGCTCAGCTCCGGCACCACCCTGGCCGGCTACCGCGCCGAGGTGCTGCGGACCGCGGCTGAGCAGCTGCCCCGCACCCTGCAGGTGATCGCCGCCGAGGCCGGGATGCCCGCCTGGGCTGTGGCCTTGCTGGAGGCCCTCACCGGCCGCCGCGGCCATGTGATCGCCAGCGCTGCCCGGCCGATGGCAGGCCGACCCCTCCATGCCGCCGAGGGATTCAAACAACCCCAGGCCGCGGCCCTTGCGTTTAAGGCCCGATGGGCTGAGCTGGTGGCCGCTGGTGAGCCGTTCCTTTGCTGGACCTCCAGCCAAAAAGGGGAGTTCGCCAACAGCGCCCAACAGCTGGCCGCCCTGCATCGACTGCGCTGCCCCGGCGCCCTGGTGGATGTGCTCGACTCCACCACCCCCGAGCTGGCCGCGGCTGTGGCCGCCGACCCTGATGGCTGGGCCGAGCGCCGCACCGCAGAAGCCCAGGCCCTGGGGGTGCCCTTTGCCCTGTATTGCACCCCGGCGATCAGTTCCGGCCTGAGCTGGGCCCGCTGGCGCCCTGCTGCTGTGCTGGCCTACGCCGGGGGCCGGGTGGCCCCTGAGCATGTGGCCCAGGCCCTGGCCCGGGTGCGCTGCCCCGAGGTGCCCGCCTATCTGTATGCGGCCGAGCGCTGCCCCGGTGCTGCCCTGCGGGTGGGATCTGGCGCCACTGACCCGGCCCAGCTGATCGCTGATCTCCGCGCTGTGGCCGACCCCCTCTACGGCCAGCTGGCCGCGGCCGATGCCGAAGGGGCCTGGCTGGCTGCCTGGGCTGAGCTGGGGGCCCAACGCAACCGCCAGCGCTACGCCTACCGCGCCACGATCGCCGGGCTGCTGGAGCGGGAGGGATGGGAGCTGCAGGCCCCTGGCCCGGAGCCCTGCCCTGCTGCTGGTGCTGTGGCCGCGGCCGATCTGCAGGCTGCCGCTGCCGCCTACCGGGATGCTGCTGATCAGGCTGTGATCGGGGCCCGGCCCCTCACCGAGCTGGAGGCTGCCGAGCTGGCCAAGCGCCGCCGGCTGGAGCCCCTCGATCAGGCTGCCCTGAGGCGCCACCGCTTGGCCGAGCGCTGGGGGCTGGAGGGATGCCCGCCGACCCTGGAGCTGCTGGAGGCCGACCGCGATGGCCTGCGCGATCAGCTGCGCCTGGGCTGGCTGCTCACCACCCCAGAAGCCCTCGCCCTGGTGGGCGCCCACGATCAGGCCGCAATCGCCGCCCTCGATCCCGCCGGCCGGCCGTTTGCCCCTGACCGCCTGCGGGTGGCCATAGGCCAACAGATCAGTGCCCTGCAGGCCCTGGGGCTGCCCCAGCTGCTGGAGCGCTTCGCTGCTGGGGATGTGATCGCCGCCACTGACCCGGCTGTGCTGGCCCTCCACGTCAATGCCACCGCCCACCGCGGCCAGCTGGCCCAGGCTGCGGGGCTGAGCCCTGCTGCCCTGCCTACCGGCACTCTGCGGGCCCTGCTGCAGGCCTGCGGCTGGCGGCTGGAGCAGGCCGGACGGATCAAGGCCCGCGGCACTGATCGGGATGCCTACACCTACCGGGCCCACCGGCTGGCCCTGCCCCTGGGGGTGGATGCCGCGGCCCTGGCTGCTGCCTGGATCGCTGAGCTGGGGGCCCCGATCGCTGGGGCTAAAAGTTCCCCTACAGAGGATTCATACAGGGGAGAAAAAAGCCCCACCCCAGCGCCGCCACCCCAACCGCCCCCGATCTGGCGCCATCTGCAGGCCCGAGCGGTGGCAATTCCCTGGCCATCGCCCCCTCGAGCAGCGCCCCTAGTGGCTGCATAGCCGCCACCCCCGCCAACTGCAGGGCCCTGGTGGGTGTCTGCATGGTGTTGGTGCGGGGGCTCGAAGCTTTGGATCAACCCAGTCGCAATCGCTGTTACGTCAATCGACATTGCAGGGCAATGCCCCTGCCGATCTATGCGCCACTTACTAGCCGCCTTCTCTCTGCTGTGATTTGCCGAGAATCAGGATATGATTTGAGAAAAGTCAAGGCCTAACTATTATGACTAATAATCTTAAGAGCTTTAAGTTCACTAACAAAGCAGACACAGCGATTTCAGTGACAGGCTGGGAGGCCCTCGAGGGTGTTGTTATAAATGCACTTGCTGGCAATGACATCATTAAAGGCACCAGCAGCACCGACTCCGGCATCTTCAACAACGGCACAATCAATACCGGCGATGGCAATGACATCATTACCGGCACCGGCACCCGCGACGACGACTTCTACGGCATCATCAACAACGGCACAATCAATACCGGCGATGACAATGACACCATTACCGGCACCGGCGACTTCTACGGCATCCTCAACTACGACACAATCAATACCGGCGATGGCAATGACACCATTACCGGCACCGGCGACTTCTACGGCATCTTCAACAACGGCACAATCAATACCGGCGCTGGCAAGGATACCATTATCGGCACCGGCACCCGCGACGGCGACTTCTACGGCATCTTCAACTACGACACAATCAATACCGGCGATGACAATGACATCATTAAAGGCACCGGCACCGGCTCCGGCTCCGGCATCATCAACTACGGCACAATCAATACCGGCGATGACAATGACATCATTACCGGCAAGTGTCGGTCCGGCGACTTCTACGGCATCTTCAACAACGGCACAATCAATACCGGCGCTGGCAAGGACATCGTCGATGCACTTGAAGGTGGATTCGATGGAAATGGAACAACATATCTTGATGCTGGCAATGACACCCTAAAAGGATTTGGTACTGGTAATTTTTATGGCGGCGCTGGCACAGACAAGTTATTTTTTGGCGAAGGCACCTACGTAATTAGTGGGTCCACTGTCGTATTTAATGGTGCGACAATGAACGTCAATCAATTTGAAAAAATAGGCGGTGCAAATGGTGGACTATTTACCTTCCAAGATGGGACGCTTACTGTTTCATCAACAGGTGTTGGCACATTTGCTTGATTGCCAGTCGTAATAGCTGTTGCGTCAAGTCATTAGGAGCTTGCTGTCCCCGGCCCCGTCCCCCGCCTGATCGCCACCCTGCATCTGCAGGCCCGAGCGGTGGCAATTCCCTGGCCATCGCCCCCTCGAGCAGCGCCCCTAGTGGCTGCATAGCCGCCACCCCCGCCAAAACTGCAGGCCCTCGCCGGCCACTGGTGGGCGCCTGCGGGAGGTGGTTTCCTGCTGCCTAGGGATGCCTAGTGCTGCCATGGCCCGCGATCGCAAGGGAGCCCAGCTGAGCCTCGAGGTGGAGCCCCAGCTGCTGGAGCGCCTGCGGGCCCGAGCTGCAGCTGATGGCCGCCCCCTGGCTGCCCTGGTGCGCCGCTGGCTGGAGGCTGGGCTGAGTGGTGCGCTCGAGCAGCAGGCCACCGCCGCGGCCCCAGCTGCTGGCCCTGAGCTGCTGGCCCGGGTGGAGGCCCTGGAGGCTGCCGTATCCGATCTGCCGCGCCCCGCATCCCCCGAACGGGTGAGCGCTGCCCCTCGAGCAGCTCAGCCGGTGACCCCTAAACGGGTGGCCCTGGGCCCAGGCCAGCTGGAGATCATCGGGGCCGCCCATCTGCAGGCCGGGCCGTCATCCCCTGATCCCCCGCCCGGGCCTATCACCACCGCCGAGCTGGCCGAGAGAACGGGCAGCAATAGGGGCGCCTGGAACAACTGGGCATCCAAGGCCACCCCCGGCGATGTGCGCCACCACCCCCAGGCCGGGAGCTGGCGGCTGATTGGCAAGGCCGCCCTGGATGCCGGAGGCCCGGCCCGCTGGATGTGGGAGCAGGCCTAGGGATGCCTAGGGATGCCTAGTGCAGCTGCCTAGGGATGCCTGGTGTTTTGCCTAGTTGTGCCTAGTGCTGATCGCCGCGGCCCCTGCCGATCGGCTGTGCTGGCTGAGCTGGCTGCCTAGAGATGCCTAGTGCTGCCCCTTGCGTACTAGCCACAACGAGCGTAGGCTGTTCGTACACCGCAAGGGATACGGCCGTGGAGCTGATCGCCTACTACCGAGTCAGCACCGAGCGCCAAGGCCAGAGCGGCCTGGGGCTGGAGGCCCAGCAGGCCAAGGTGGAGCAGCTGGCCGCCGAGCGTGGCGCCACCGTGGTGGCCGAGTTCACCGAGGTGGAGAGCGGCCGCAAGGCTGACCGCCCCCAGCTGGCTGCGGCCCTCGCTGAAGCCCGGCGCCTGGGGGCTGCTGTGGCGGTGGCCAAGCTCGATCGGATCGCCCGGGATGCCGAGCTGGTGCTGCGCCTGAGCCGGGAGGCTGCGGCCAATGGGATGGCCGGCTTCCTGTTTGCCGATCTGCCCGACGTTGACGCCACCACCGCCGCCGGCCGGATGGTGCTCACCGTGATGGCCAGCGTGGCCGAGTTCGAGGCCCGCCGGATCAGTGAGCGCACCCGGGAGGCCCTCGCCGCGGCCAAGGCCCGGGGGGTGAAGCTGGGAGGCCTGCGGGCTAATACCCGGACCCGCAACGATGAGGCCCGCGATCGGGCCCAGGCCGGCACCGAGCGGCTGCGGCCTGTGCTGGCGCCGATGGCCGCCGCTGGGCTGAGCCTGCGGGAGATGAGCGCTGCCCTGGCCGCGGCCGGCACCACCACCAAGGCCGGCAACCCCTGGAGCCCCTCCACCGTGAAGCTGGCCCTGGAGCGGCTGGGGCTGCGCTGAGCCACCGACTGGCCACCGCCCGTATGCTGAACGAGCGTCAAACAAGAACTGCGCCCTTCGATGGGCAGAGGACGGGGGCCCTCAGCAATCCCCCCTCAGAACTGGGCCCGCCCCAGCTGAGACCGTTCCCCTTCGCAAGGGAGCCAAGCCGGCGATTGGCTTGTGAGTGCGGCCGAAACCAAGAAAAGACGCGGCCGTTCCTTCGCAATCAATCCCTATGGGCATCCATGCCCCGCGGCCCCTGGTGGCCGATCTACGAAACCCTGCAGCTGGGCCGATGCGGGCCTTTCCCGTGAAGCTGCCCCTGGCGGCCCATGCCCGCCTGCATCTGCAGGCTGAGCGGCTGCGCTGCTACCCCTCCGCCCTGGCCCGTGCCCTGGTGCTCCAGGGCCTGGATCAGCTCGATGGGGAGGTGGCCTGATGGCCTTCGATCCCCCCCGCCGGCCGACCTTTGAGCCGGATGCCAACGACCTCGACGCCAAGGCCTGCAAAACCACCGCCGGCCGGGTGGTCAGCTTCAAGCGCCGCCATGGGCTGGCCCGTGGTGATCGCCTGAGCGCCGCCGCCTGCGCCCTGCTGCTGCAGGAGCTCGAGGCCGATCGGGTGTACCGCAAAGGCGAGCAACTGGCCCAAGCCCAAGCCCTTGCCTTGATCGCTGAGCGGGCCACCCCTGAAGCGGCCGCGGCCGTTGCTGCTGTGCTGCCCTGCAGGGCTGCGGGCCCATGGGTGAGCGGATACGAAGCCGAGGCCTATTTGCTGAACCGAGTTCAGGCCCTCACTGGCAAGCGATACGCCACCGCCGGGGCTGCCTGCCTCAAGGCTGCCGCCCTGGCCCCTGCTGCCGCCCTGGCCGCCGAGGCCTTTAAGGCCAGCCGTCTTGATCGCTTCCGACGGGATCTGTTCTGGGGGGTGATCCTGCGCCTCGATCAGCTGCAGGGGCCACCGCCTGCAGACCCTGAGGCCTTCTACAGCTGGTGCCAGCTAAAGGCCTACAAAGGCCACCACACCGCCCCCAGCCTGGGCGATCTGCTCGCTGGCCGGATGCAGGAGGCCGCGGCCAGGGCCCTGCTCGATCTGCCTGCCACCGGGCCCCTCGATCCTGGGGCGATCCGCAGCGCCTACCGAGCCCAGGCCCGCACTGCCCACCCTGATGTCGGGGGCGATCGCTACCGATTCGAGCAGCTGGCCGCGGCCCGTGACCGGCTGCTGCTGGTGGGGGTGACCTGATGCGCCGCCACCGTGCTGAGGCCTGCGACCGTCTGGCGCTGGCTGATGTGCGGCCCCTGGTGGAGCCCGGCGCTGCTGCTGCCGCCCTGCCCGATGGCACCGCCCTGGCCCTGCGCTGGGGCACTGCCCGCGGCTGCTATGGCGGCCGGCCTGGCTGTGCCCTGCTGCTGGTGTGCCCCATCTGCAGCAGATCGGCCCGGGTGCTGTGGCGCCCCCCTGGCTGCGGCTGGGGGTGTTGCAAATGCTGGCCGCTGAGCCACGCCAGCCACCGCCGCCCGGGAGCCCGTAAGGGCCGCCCGAAGCCGCTTCGCTGGCGAGGCCAGCAGATCAGCCGGGAGCAGCGCCGCTGCGCTGACCTGCTGGGCCTGGAGACCTGGCCGCCGGAGCGCCTGCTGTGGAGCGGCCGGGATCTGTGGCTGGCCCCGCGCCGGCCTGATGCGCCGCGGATCAGCCACCACCGCCAGCTGGCCCTGATCCGCCGCCTCGATGCGCTGGAGATTCTGCGGGTGCTGGCGATCAGGGCCAGCGTTGATTCCTTCATAAAGACCATGGGCCTGGCCCTCGAGCCGCCACTGGCTGGGCCGGGGCCCCGCGCCACCGAAACGGTTCACGCCACCGGCTGGGCTGTGCGCCGGGGGGCCCGTGACCCCAGATCTAGTAGGGGAGCCCCTACAGATGGAATCACCCAAAAACCGCTGTATGACTAGAACCCGGCCGAAGTAGGGGGGCTAAATGGCCGCCAGCCCTTGCGATCTTCGCCGCCATAGATAGTATGGTGTATAGATCTTGTGGAGCCCGATGTTCACTCACACCGATCGCGACACTCTCCTAACGGTGAAAGTCGCCGCATCTGAGCGGACCTGGTTTCACGAAGTCGCCGCGGCCCAGGGGATAACCCTGAGCGAACTGGTTCGCCAGTCGATTGCGCTTGAAGGTGCCCGCCTCGGGGTGCCTGCTCCAGCTGCCCCTGTGGCGGCCTGAGCGAAAAGGCCTGAAAAGGCGAAAGGGCCCCCGGCGCTAACCGGGAACCCTTCCTGACAAACCAGACCCCCAACCAATTGAGACCGGGGAGGGATCTGGATACACAGCCCGGCGATGCCGGGCCCGTTCCATGAATCGTATCCCTTTCGGCAACCGAGCGCAACCCTGCTCGGCTAATACACCCCCAGATCTTAGCTACAGAGCGGGATCTGGGCTAGTACGGCATCGCTGGGCCGTCTGGCTGCGCCGGGGGCTGGTGCCCGCCGGGCTGCCCCCCGCCACCCTGGCCCGCGGCTACCGGCTGGCCTATGGCCGCCCGCCTGCCCGTGATCCTGAGCGCCGCGCCTGCTGCGCCTACAGCGCCGCCGAGCTGGCCGCGGCCCTGGAGGCCCTGCGCCTGCCTGGCCCTGAGCAACAGCTGGGCGGGATCTGGGCTGCTGTGCTGCAGCGCCTGCCGCTGCCCTCTACGCGGATGCTGCTCAGCCAGCAGGCCCGCCTCCGGCTGCTGACCGCCGCCGAGGCCCTGGTGGATGTGGAGCGGCAATGGCTGCCGATGGTGAGCGCCCGCCTGGATCTGCTGAAAGATGCCTTTCAGGCCCAGCTGGGCCGGCCCGTTGTGCTGCATCTGCGGGGGGTGCAGCTGTGAGCACCACCACCGCCGCACCGATCGCGGCCGCCTGCGATGGGGCCCGCAAGGGCGATGGCTGCGGCGGCTGGGGTGTCGCCGTCCGCCTGGCCGATGGCCGCCTGCTGGAGCGCAGCGGGGCAGAACATGACACCACAAACAACCGCCAAGAACTGCGGGCCGCGATCGAGGCCCTGCAGCTGCTGGCCCAGCTGCCCAACCCGCAAGGGCTGGAGCTGGCCTGCGACTCCCGCTATGTGATCGACAACCTGGCCCGTTCGCTGCCTCGCTGGCACCGCAACGGCTGGCGCACTGGCACCGGGGAGCCGGTGAAGAACCGCGATCTATGGGAGCTGCTGGAGGCCGCGGCCGCCGCTGCCCCCTGGGTGCGGCTGGTCTGGGTTCGGGGCCACAACGGCCACACCCTCAACGAAGCAGCCGACCGGCTGGCCAGCACCGCCGCCGAGGCCCTGCAGCTGGAGCAGGCCGCGGCACCGATCGCCGCACCGCACAAACAAGCATCGGAGCCTGTGCCCGGTACGCCGGCCGGCCTGCTGCCCGATCACTGGACCGAGCTGCAGGCCAGCGCCATCGCCGCCGATGTGGCCGCGGCCAACGTCGCCAGCTGGGGGCCCAGCACCCCCCGGCACTGGGAGACCGAGCGGGCCGAGCTGGTGGCCCATGCCCGGCTGGCGATCCAAACCGGCAGCACCACCGAGCGCGGCCTGCCCCAGGCCCAGCCCGGCCATCTGGCTGGCCGCCTGATCGCCCTCGACAAGCGCTACGCCCATCTAGGTGGGGGTGGCTGGCGCACCCTGAGCGCCGCCCTGCCGGGCCTGCCGGTCTTTGACCAGTGGAAACCGGACTCGCCCCGCCAGAAGGGCCGCCGCGATGCGGCCGGCGGCTGGCTGCTCCTGGCCGGTCACTGGGTCAAGTACGAAGCCGGCCCCGGCTTCCCTGATGGTGGTGGCCTGCTGCTGCCTCGCATCCCTGAACGGTGCTGGCGGCTGATCTGCGAGCGGCAGGGGCTGCCCTTCCCTGATGCCGCCGCCAGGGAAGTCGGGTTCTGGCTCTGGGCCCTGGCGACGCCTGAGCTGTTGCTGGTGATCGCCGAAGGGCCAAAGAAAGCCCTCGCCGCCGTGAGCGCCGGCTGGCCTGCAGTTGGATTGCCTGGCGTCCAGATGGGTCGCCGCCTTGGCGCCGATGGCTCCGAACGGCTGGTCGAGGCCCTGCAGCTGCTGAACACCCCCGGCCGCCGCTGGGTGATTGCCTTTGATGCAGAGGCCCGCCCCTCCACCGCCACCAAGGTGGCCGCGGCTGCTGGTGCCCTGGCCCGTGCCCTCCGATCCGCTGGTGGCCGGGTGGAGGTGGCCCGCCTGCCCCTGCTGCCCCAGGCCGACAAGACCGGCCTAGATGACCTGCTGGCCGCGGCTGGCCCCGAGGCCCTCGAGCGGGCCCTCGCCACCACCGGCCCCCGGGCCGT
>NZ_JAYGID010000081.1:0-59934 GCF_034931685.1 Synechococcus sp. CCY9202 | reverse complement strand
AATGCCTTGCAGTCAGGCCAACGATGCCGAAATCGGTCTGTTTGCGGATCTGATAGCCACCGATCCGACTTTTTGAGCCAGAAATCCACTGATGCCTGTGGAAAACGGGCTCGTGGGTTGGTTTTTCTGCAAACTCTTAAGATGGATCATTGGCTTAGTGACTATATGTTTTTGTCAACTTCTAAATTGCTTCTGGCTCAGACCGTAAGGAATTCCTCGACCACAGCATCGGAGAGCTGATCCGTGGGCCCACTGGAAACAATGCCACCCCGCTGCATCGCATAGTAAAAACTTGACTGACGCACAAAATGCAAATGTTGCTCCACTAACAAGACACTGATACCTGTTTCTTTCATGATTCTCTGCACAGCTCGTTCAATATCCATGATGATGGATGGCTGAATTCCCTCAGTAGGCTCGTCAAGCAAGAGGAGCTTTGGCTTGCCCAGCAGAGCCCTGGCAATAGCAAGTTGCTGTTGCTGGCCTCCGCTGAGATCGCCACCCTTTCGGCTCAGAAATTTTTCAAGGATAGGGAAAAGATCAAAAACCAAAGGGTCGATATGTCTATTTTTACCAATTCCTCCTGGCAAAGCTTCCATGCCGAGCAACAAGTTCTCCTTCACTGTCACTTGGGGGATTATGTCACGACCTTGTGAGACATATCCAATGCCAGCACGGGCACGACGATAGGGTGGCTCAATCGTGAGATGTTTGTCGCCATATTGAACAGTGCCTGAACGTTGCTGCAATAAGCCAATGATGGTTTTAAGAAACGTGGTTTTACCAACACCATTTCTACCAATCAGGCAGACCATTTCTCCTTCCGGAACCGAGAGATCAACATCACGAAGGATGTGACTCTGGCCATAGTAGACATTCAGATCAGAAACATGAAGAATTGGTTGGGCGCTCATGGCTTTAGGCTAGGCCTCTGGATTGAATAACTAAAAGGGAATCAGTCGTCGGCTTGGCCGAGATACACCTCAATGACACGTGGGTCCTGCTTTACTTGATCCAAAGGACCCTCAGTGAGGAGTTGACCTTGGTGAAGCACCGTAACAGGAGCATTTAAATCGCGGATAAATTCCATATCATGCTCAATGACGACCACGGTATGATCACCGGCCAAAGATTTGATTAGTTCAGCAGTGCGAAAAGTTTCCTCATCAGTGAGCCCTGCAACGGGTTCATCGAGCAGCAAGACTTCCGGAGACTGGGCTACGAGCATGGCAATAGCCAACCACTGCTTTTGACCATGAGACAATGAACCTGCTTGAGTGGAAGCAAACGGTGAAAGACCCACATAGCTCATCAATCGTTGAACCTCATCCTTGGAAGGAGTTGGCAGACGATCGACAAGCAAGCTGAACGCGTTCTTTTGTGGAGAGGCTGAAAGCTCAAGATTGCGTTGGACAGTCAGATTCTCAAAGACTCGAGGAGTCTGAAATTTGCGGCCGATACCATCTCGAGAAATCCGCTGCTCCGAGAGTCCAATCAGTGACTTACCCTTGAAAGTTACCGACCCCTTGGTGGGACGAACTTTTCCGGTGATTACATCCAAGAAAGTAGTCTTTCCGGCACCATTTGGGCCAATGATTGACTTGAGCTCTCCCTTTTGAAGAGTGAGACTGAGATCAGTAAGTGCGTAGAAGCCATCAAAGCTCACGCTAACGTCCTTGAGCTCAAGGAGTGGTTTGGTCATGGACTTTGGCTGCAATTGAACGATTAGGATGGAATCAACTTTTTTTGTTAGAGAATCCTGCCGAAGGACGTCAAGAGATATCAGTAAGAGCTGCTACCTCCTCATCATGCTGGGGATATGTACGAGCTTTCGGAGCAATTCCAAAAGCAGCAAGCAAACGACGGAAGCCGCCCATTGTGAACCACCCATAGATGCCGTCGGGCATTAGAACGACCACAAAGATGAACAAGCCGCCTTGAACAAACAACCAGAACTCAGGCAAAGCCTCACTCACAAGACTTCGCAGATAATTAACCAATATAGCTCCGATAATTGGTCCAACAAGAGTTCCTCGGCCACCTACGGCTACCCAAATCACCATCTCAATCGAGGTTGAGATCGACATGAATTGTGGCGAAACGATACCAGACTGGACGGTGTATAGAGCACCTGAGACGCCGCAAAGAGCCCCAGCGACAATGAACACGAGCGTCTTAAAGGGGACTGGGTTAAAACCTCCAAATCTCAATCGCTGCTCATCATCGCGAATGGCTATAAGGGCATCTCCAAACCGGCCGCTTGTAAAATAGCGACAGATAACGAATGCGACAGGCAGCAGAATCACAGTTAGTCTGTATAGCCAGAGCTGCATCTCGCCTGAACCGACCAACATCCCAAAAAGCTCTGTCGTGCTTGTCTTGAGGCCGTTGGTGCCGTTAATTAGTTTCTGCTGGCCATTGAAGAAGTGATAAAAAACCATCAAAGCCGCTTGGGTGATTATGGAAAAATAAACACCCTTAATTCGATTCCTAAAAATTAAATACCCTATCAATCCAGCTATGACTGCAGGCACGAGCCAAAGGGCAATCATCGTAAAAGCTGGAGACCAAAAAGGCTGCCAAAAGAATGGAAGCTGATCGACCCCATAGTTCTCGAAGAACTTAGGAATACCGTTACCACCAGCCTCACTCTTTGTAATGAGAGTGAGGTACATCGCGACAGCATAGCCACCCAAAGAGAAGAAGATTCCTTGGCCAAGGCTTAGAAGACCCGTGTAACCCCAAATCAGGTCAATGGCTAAAGCCGTAATCGCCAATGAAAAATAACGGCCAAAGAGGTTGAGCCTGAAGTCACTGAGGATGATTGGGAGTATGAAAAAGGCAATCGCCAGCAGGATCCAGGGTAGTAGTCGGCGGAAGATCTTCACTGCTGAGGCCTCCAAGAATGGACAAAAAACTGGGGATTGGATTGGAGTGAAAAGACGTGATCAGGCATCGACTGAACGCCCCTTCTGAGGGAACATGCCGTTCGGGCGGAACTGCAGGAAAACGATGATGAAGATAAAGACCAATACCAGTGACATGCTTGTGGTGGCAAAAAACTCGACAACTCCCTTTGCAGCTGCTGGCATGTCTGGGAAAACAATCAGCAGGGAACCTGACCCAACGACTGACTGAATGATCCCAAGAATAAGTGATGCCAATACCGTACCAAGCAGATTACCAACGCCACCCAGCACGATCACCATAAAGCAAGACACAATGTAAGCAGCACCGAGATTGGGTCCCACCGATCCCAGCAGGGTGATGGCACAACCAGCAACCCCAGCAAGGCCAGAACCAAGACCGAAGGTAATGCTGTCAACTTGATCAGTTGGGATGCCGAGACAGTTGCTCATCTGACGGTTCTGAGTAACAGCCCTAATCCGCAGCCCCCATGCACTTTTAGTTAGAAACCAAACTGTTGCAAGCAACAGGACAGCCGACAGCAATATGATGAAAATACGCAGTCCTGGCAATTCAATTCCTGCGATTTCGCCCCAACTTCCCTGAAGCCATTTTGGCGCGGTCACATCAATGTTGCGTGGACCAAACCAAGCGCTGGAAAGAGGGCGAATCGCGGAGAGCAAATTAACTCCAACCAAACCTATGCCCAAGGCTGCAGTCCAAAGCAATCCAGAAAGATATGGGAGAAGTGGGCGGTCGCCAACTTTACTGGAAAGCAAGCGATTGCCAAAATATCCAAGCAAAACGGCCAGAATGATGCCGAGAAGCATCGCCGTTGAAATACTGCGAATCAGCTGAATCAGGATCAGACTGACACCCCAGGTAGCCAACAGTGTTTCCAGTGGCCGACCATAGAGTTTGCGAATCAGAGTTCTTTCCAGCATCACGCCTACCAAGGCTGTGACGACAAAGGAAAGGACTAGGGCGAAGGGATAGTAGAATTCAAAAATAACCCCACCCATCGGGCGGAATACTGATTGGACTACGTAAGTAACGTAGGCCCCAAGCATCATCAATTCGCCATGCGCGAGATTGATCACACCCATCAAGCCGAAGACGATGGCCAGCCCGGTCGCCGCCAGCAGCAGCACCGATCCGATGCTAAGACCGTCAAGGATCTGAGAAAAGAAAAGTTCCAACGGAGTTAGGGGCTGATCGGAAAGTACGGGTCAAGTGATAGCTTGACCCGAACAGGTAAGAAGGTGGCGTGCAGGAAGGGAGCCTAGGCAACACGCAGTCCTTGACTGGCGACGATCCGAGAATCTGACCGCACCAACAAGACTATTTGCTGCTACTAGAATTATTCTGTGAACATAGAAGGGAGGCTTCATCAGGAAGCCTCCCTTGTTGATCACATTTTGAACTTACCGGGGTCGGGAACGTCGGTACGAGTCCAGTCGCAGGTGTAGCCCTTGGTTTCAGGAACGAACTGGTTCCAGGGAAGTGGAGGGATGGCCTTGCCGCTGTCTTGAAGGATCTTGAACTGACCTGTGGGCTCGGCCTCACCGATCAAGACACGCTCAGAGGTGTGGTGATTGGGATACATCTCAATCTCACCCTGAGGGGCGGCAAATTTGATGCCGATCATGGTCGCGCGAACCTTGTCGAGATCTTCGAAAGTTCCGGCTTTCTCGACGGCATTCTTCCAGAGATAGACCATGTTGTACGCCGACTCAGCGGGGTCCCCGACAACTCGGTCCGCGCCATACATATCCTGGAAGTCCTTAGTGAACTTCTTGGAGGCTGGGGTGTCCAGACTCATGAAGTAGTTCCAGGCGGCAAAGGTTCCAGCGGTGTACTCGGGGCCAATTTGACGAATCTCCTCCTCGGCGATCGAGAAAGACATGATGGGATATTTAGCCGGATCAATACCAGCTGCCTTGAACTGCTTGAAGAGTGCGACGTTGGAGTCCCCGTTCAAGGTGTTGATGATGATGCCACCATCTGGATAGGCCTTCTTGATCTTGGCAATAATCGGGGCCACCTCGGTGTTGCCAAGGGGAATATAATCTTCGCCGACAGTTTCACCGCCAAGAGCCTTCATCTGCTCTTTGATGATGGTATTAGCCGTGCGAGGATAAACGTAGTCGGAGCCTACGAGATAAACTTTCTTGCCAAGCTTATCACCATAGGTCTTCATTAACCAATCCACAGCTGGCTCGGCCTGCTGGTTGGGTACTGCCCCAGTGTAGAAGATGTTTTTGGAACACTCTTGACCCTCATATTGAATGGGGTAGAAGAGCATGTGATTTTTTGACTCATACACAGGCAGCATGGCCTTGCGGCTGGCTGAGGTCCAGCCACCGAAGACAACAGCGACCTTGTCGGAATCGATCAGCTTTTGCGACTTCTCAGCAAAAGTGGGCCAGTCAGAAGCCCCGTCTTCAACCGTGGCGACAATTTTGTAAGACTTACCATCAACCTTGACGCCCCCGGCATCATTGATTTCTTTGATGGCCATCTCTTCGACCTCTTTGAGGGTCGTCTCAGAAATGGCCATGGTTCCACTCAAGGAGTGGAGGATACCCACCTTGACTTCTCCGTCAAAATTTCCTGCAGAATCGCCGCCGCCGCCGCCGCCGCAGGAGACAAGCGTGACGCCGGCAACCGTCGCCGCGAAACCGGCAAACAGCCGCCTTGAGATTTGCTGGACCATTGGCTTTGTCAAGATGATGGGGATGCCGCAATGCTGACGGCAAGGCGGAACCTACCGATCGGGCCCGGCTCGCTGTGTATCCGCCGACACAGAAAATCTGGTGGCGTTCGGCATGTGTGGGTTTGCTGGTGAGGCTCTGGCAGTCGGTCTGCGCTGCTGGAAAAGCCGCTGTTGGCATCGACAGTTCTGGGCCCATGACAGATCCTCGGCGCACAACTACGACCTCGGCAGCTCCAGCTCAAGCCCCAGCTGATCTGGCGATGCCTGACCAGTGGTCCAGCCACCTTCCAGTCCGTGGTGACCAAGCGGCGAGAGTTGCGTCAGCTGTGTTGACGCAGATGGCCGACAGCTCAACTTGAAGCCGGGTCTGGGAAATCAACGGGATTTTGACTTGGTGTGACAGCCCAAGCGGCCAATCTCACCTGGGACACCTCATCGACGGGAATTCATGCTGTCGCAAGACGTCTCAGAGTTGTGTCGCTCAGGCAGGAGATGGTCGCTCCCTCCGCCCATCCGTCTGCTCTGAACCCCGAGGAGACGCAGATGGAGCTTAGATATCTGGTGCAGCATCGGCCCAGACCAGCGAAGAGATGACGGATCAGCCGGTGGGACAGGTGGTGGCACTCTGGCGCTATCCCGTCAAGTCGATGTTGGGTGAGTCGCTTGAGCGGCTCTGGGTCGACGGCCGCGGGGTCTGCGGCGACCGAGCCTGGGCGCTGTGGGACCACGCCACCTCCCGGGTGGCCAGCGCCAAGAATCCGCACTTGTGGAAGGAGCTGCTCGGCTACCGGGCCCGCTACCTGGCTGAACCCATGCCCGAGGCGCCGCCCCCGCCGGTGGCCATCACACCTGTGGGTTTCGCGACCAAAAATGTTGCAGTAAGCCCAGCCATGCCCGTTGGGGGAGAAGCCGATGACGATCATCTCTCCAGCTCTGATCCAGAGGTGGCTGAGCGTCTCTCGAGCCTGCTGGGACGTCAGGTGAGCCTGCTGGACCAGGCTCCTGCTGGCGCCAGTCTCAATCAGTATTGGCCCCCAGTCCCCGAGCGCGAGTTCCAGGACGTGGTGAACGAACTCGTTCTTCCCAGCGGCACGTTCTTTGATGCCTGCCCGATCCACGCCATCAGCACCGCCACCCTGGAGAGATTGGGTGCTCTTGCCCCCGGTCTCGATTTCGCACCAGAGCGCTTCCGTCCCAACCTGCTGATCGAGCCGGCCGATGGCTCCACGGGTTTTGTCGAAGCGTCCTGGATTGGCCACACCCTGCGAGTGGGATCTCAGCTGGAGCTACGGGTCGATGGTGCCTGCCCACGTTGTGTCGTTACGACCCTGGCCCAGGGGGACCTACCCCAAGACCTCGAGATTCTGCGGACCACCGCCCGTCACAACAACGTGGAGGCAGGCATTCGGCTCTCGGTGCTCCGACCGGGTCCAGTGGCGCTCGGGGATCCAATTGCTCTGTTGGGGTGACATCATCGCAGGGCAATCCCTGACAAGTTGGAAGGCCCTCGGGATCCCAGCGACGGCGAAGGTGCGTTCCGCAGGCCGGCAGCAGGGTTGGTCCAGAGCCGGAATACCCTCGCTGAACACCAGGCTGTCGCCCACATCCTTTCCGGCTCGATCACATTTTGAACTTGCCGGGATCGGGCACGTCAGTACGGGTCCAGTCACAGGTGTAGCCCTTGGTTTCGGGCACGAACTGGTTCCAGGCCACGGGCTTGACGAAGCCCTTGTCCTCGAGGATCTTGAACATGCCAGTTTTCTGGACTTCGCCGATCAGCACACGTTTCTCGGTGTGGTGGTTGGGCTGCACCGTGACCGTGCCCTGAGGAGCATCAAAGCTGACACCGATTAAGGCCTTTCGAACTCCCTTGTTATCGACGGTGCCGGCCTTCTCGGCAGCCTTGGCCCAGAGGTAGACCATCATGTAGGCGGATTCAGCCGGGTCACTGGTGACCCGATTATCGCCATACTTAGCCTTGAAGGCCTCGGTGAACTTCTTGGATCCAGGGGTATCGAGGCTCTGGAAGAAGTTCCAGGCGGCGTAGGTGCCTTCCAGATACTCAGGACCGATCGCCGCAACTTCCTCCTCGGCGATCGAGAAGCTCATGATCGAGTAGCCGTTGGCGGGGGTGATGCCCGCAGCCTTCATCTGCTTGAAGAAGGCCACGTTGCTGTCGCCGTTCAGGGTGTTGACGATCACACCGCCGTTGGGCAGAGCCTGCTTGATCTCGGCGATGATCGAAGCCACATCGGTGTTGCCCAGGGGCAGATAATCTTCACCCACCACCGTGCCACCGAGCGTCTTGAGTTGCTCCTTCATGATGGTGTTGGCCGTGCGCGGATAGACGTAGTCCGAGCCCACCAGGAAAAAATCCTTGCCCTTGTTCTTCAACAGCCACTCCACCGCAGGCTCAGCCTGCTGGTTGGGAGCCGCACCGCTGTAGAAGATGTTCTTGGAGCACTCCTGCCCCTCGTACTGGATCGGGTAGTAGAGGAAGTGGTCCTTGGCCTCGAAGACCGGCAGCATCGCCTTGCGGCTGGCGGAGGTCCAACCACCGAACACCACAGCCACCTGATCCTGATCGATCAATTTCTTCGCTTTCTCGGCGAAAGTGGGCCAGTCGGAAGCCCCATCTTCTTCGATCGGGACGATCTTGAGCTTCTTATCGCCAATCTTGAGACCGCCTTCCTTATTGAGTTCGTCGATCGCCATCAACTCGGCTTCGACCACCGTGTTCTCGGAGATGGCCATGGTGCCGGAGCGGGAATGCAGAATCCCCACCTTCACTTCACCGTCAAAACCGCCGGAGATGGACTCGTCACCGCCACGGTCTCCGTCACCGCAGGCTGCCAGGCTGAAAACAGCGGCCAGCGCGGTCGCGCCAGCAATAAGACGCAGGGGAAATTCCTGCATCACGAAGGGCTTCATAGAGGACTTCCAGAAAATTGACATGTTGTAAGACTCGTTGTTTTTGCAGACGGCAAGAAGCAAGTGGACTCAATCATTTTAGCCGCCTCTACTGATTGTTCAACCATCCATCCACCTTGAGGTTT
Source organism: Synechococcus sp. CCY9202 (assembly GCF_034931685.1). Taxonomy (NCBI): domain Bacteria; kingdom Bacillati; phylum Cyanobacteriota; class Cyanophyceae; order Synechococcales; family Synechococcaceae; genus Synechococcus; species Synechococcus sp. CCY9202. Next base: position 51,255 of record NZ_JAYGID010000081.1, on the reverse strand, counting down.
GTCTCAATCCAAGTCGTCTCAAGCCAGGCCGGGCAGCTGTTGCAGCAGAAATCCTTCGACCCGATCGACGCCCTGACCGCTGTGGAGGTTGGTGAAACACCAGGGCCGCTCCCCCCGCATCCGCAGCGTGTCGCGCTCCATCACCGCCAGACTGGCCCCCACATGGGGCGCCAGATCAATCTTGTTGATCACCAGCAGATCGGATCGCGTGATACCGGGTCCACCTTTGCGCGGAATCTTGTCGCCAGCGGCCACATCGATCACGTAGATGCACAGATCCACCAGTTCCGGGCTGAAACTGGCAGCCAGATTGTCGCCGCCGCTCTCCACCAGCACCAGATCGAGATCGGGGAAGCGCTGCTCCAGCTCCTGCACCGCCGCCCGGTTGATCGAACAGTCTTCCCGGATGGCGGTGTGGGGACAACCTCCCGTTTCAACCCCCCGGATCCGTTCCGGCGGCAAGGCCCCCGCCTGGGTGAGGAACTGGGCGTCCTCCTGGGTATAGATGTCGTTGGTCACCACTGCCAGTTCCAGCCGTTGGCGCAGGCGGCGGCAAAGCACCTCCACCAGTGCCGTCTTGCCCGATCCCACCGGGCCAGCCACTCCAACCCGCAGCTTGCTCATCAGCTCCGGAACAGCCTCGAGTAGAGCTCAGCATGGCGCAACTGGGCCAGGGCAGCACCCACCCCGCCACTCCAGAGGGTCTGGGGATCCGCTTCAACGAGCCTGGCGGCCTCTGAGGCGATCAGGGGTGCCAGGGCCAGCTGCAGCCGCTGGGCGTCGGTGGAGCCAAGCGGCACCAGCCGCACCGCGGCACTGAGCTGGTTGGCGACCCAGCCGTACAGGTAGGCCTCCGTGAGCTCCGCGGCTCCGATCTCCAGCACCCGGCCGGCCTGGGCGAAGGCGGCGGGCCAGGCGAGATCCTCAGCGGGCACCACGAATCCGAGCGCCCGCAGCAGCTGCAGCAGCGACTGACCCATCTGGCGCTGCTGGGCCCGCAGCTCGCGGGCCTCCCGCATCGCCAGCAGCCAACCATCCAGCCGGAGCAGGGCGGCGGCATCCTCCATCTGCATCAGGCTGGACAGAGCTGCCGCCTCCAGCCGCACCGTGCCGCCGCGCAGCTCGGCCTCCAGCCAGGTCCGCACGGCGGCGGCATCGGCCAGGGTGCCCTGCTGCACCAGAACCTCCAGGCCTTCCGAGTAGCAGAAGGCGCCCACCGGCAAGGCCGGGCTGACCAACTGGTGCAGCCGCAGCCGGGCCAGGGCGGCGGCGGGATCAGCCGTCATGGCGGTGGCCATCGGCATGGCTGTGAGCAGCGGCATGGCTGTGCCCATGAGCATGGCCGTGTCCATCGGCGTGGCCGTAGGCGCCGCTCTCGGGCAGGAAGGGCGCCACGATCGCCTGCAGCATCAGGCCTCGGTGCTCCAGCAGATGGGCCAGCACCGGATCCTGCAGCAGCCGCAGTTCGCCGGGCTGGATCTCCAGCGCCACATGGCGGTTGCCGAGGTGATAGGCCGCCTGCAGCAGCGCCAGGGGGTCAGCAGCCCGCACCTGCAACAGCGGTTCCGGCGCCGCCTCCACCCGCACCAGCAGCTCCTCCCCCGAGGCTGGCGCCAGCAGCTCGCCGGGCTGCAGGGCCTCGCCGCGGGGCAGGTGCAACAGCAGGGGCCTGCCGCAGACGCTGTGGCGCCGGCCCCGCAGGCACTGGCGTTCCTCAGCACTGAGGGCCAGCCGCAATGCCGCGGGGTTGCCGCCGAAGAAGCGGCGGGTCAGCACCGGCGGTTGCGGATCTGGCGACAGGGAGGCTGCGGCGGGGATCATGGCGGTGACTCGCTGGGCTGAGTATCTCCACCCCACCCGCCAGCGCAACGTGGCACGGCCATGCCCGATTGCGCTTCAGCCTGGCCGCTGCAGACCCCGACCGCGGCTCGCTCCACCAGGGCTGGGCAACGGCACCGCTGAAGCTGCAGCGGGCCTTCCGCCAGGGCGACGGCCGCTGCGAGCTGCCGCTGCTGCACACCGCCGGCGGCCTGGTGGGCGGCGACCGCCTCACGATCGAGGCCGACCTGGACGCCGGCAGCCGCGCCCTGCTCACCAGCGTGGCGGCCCAGAAGGTCTACGGCTCGGTGGGACGCTCCCGCCGCGCCCCCGCCGGCAGCTGGGCCCGGCAAGACCTGCGCTTCACGCTGGCCGCGGCGGCGGATCTGGAGTGGCTGCCCCAGGAACTGGTGCTCTACGGCGGTGGACTGTTTGAGCAGGATCTACGGGTGGATCTGAGCGACGGGGCCTCCTTTCTGGCGATGGAGGTGGTGCGCCTCGGCCTCACCGCCGCCGGCGAAGACCTGGGGCCAGGCCGCTGGCGCTCGGCGCTGGAGATCCGACGCCAGACACCGATCGGCCCCCGCTGGGAGCTGGTCGATCGCCTTGAGCTGGGCGGAGCCGCCCTCGACAGCGTCCATGGCATGGCCGGCCAGCCGGTGTTCGGCTCGCTGGTGTGGGCGTCGCCTGCCCCCCTGGCTCCCGAGCAACTTGACGGACTGCTGGAGGACTGTCGCAACGACCGGAGCGGCCTGGAGGGCGACATGGCCTGTGGCGCCCTGGATCAGGGCCTGGTGGCCCGCTACCGCGGCCCCTCCAGCCAGGCGGCCCGCTTCTGGTTCACCCGGATCTGGCAGCGCATCCGCCTCAGCCAGGGTCTGCCGCCGCCGGAACTGCCGCGGGTGTGGCCCTTCCAGGAGCAGCCATTGCTGTCCTGCGGGTCGTGAGGCGCCATTCGGTTCCAGCTGAACCGGTCGAGTCCGCGGATCGCTGCCAGAGTGGAGCCGCCGTGCCGCCGCCATGCATCTCACCCCCCAGGAGAAAGACAAGCTCCTGATCGTGACCGCTGCCCTGCTGGCGGAGCGTCGCCTCAACCGAGGCCTGAAGCTGAACTATCCCGAGGCCGTGGCCTGGCTCAGTTTTCAGGTGCTCGAAGGAGCCCGGGACGGCCTCAGCGTGGCGGATCTGATGGCCACAGGCAGCACCTGGCTGAACCGCGAGCAGGTGATGGAAGGCGTGCCTGAACTGATCGACGAGGTGCAGATCGAGGCCGTGTTTCCTGATGGCACCAAGCTGGTCACCCTGCATGACCCGATCCGCTGATCGACCCTCACCCACCCCCAGCCGTTTCCTGTCCCCCCGCCGCCGCTGCCCACCATGGCCCCCCTGATTCCCGGCGAACTGCTGAGCGAACCCGGCACGCTTGAACTCAACGCCGGGCGGCCGGTCACCACCCTGCTGGTGGCCAACAGCGGCGACCGGCCGATCCAGGTGGGGTCTCACTTCCATTTCCACGAGGCCAACAGTGCCCTCAGGTTCGACCGCGACGCCGCCCGGGGCCTGCGGCTCGACATCCCGGCCGGCACCGCCATCCGCTTCGAGCCTGGCGACAGCCGCGAGGTGCAGCTGGTGCCGTTCACCGGAGAGCGCCAGGTGTTCGGCTTCAACGGCCTGGTGAACGGTCCATTGGACTGATCCTCCGTTTCCAACTCCACCAGTCCTCCGCCTCCCGGCCCTGGCCGGTCTCCCCCCAAGCTCCGGCCATGCCCTACCGCATCGATCGCCGCTCCTACGCCCAGACCTACGGCCCCACCACCGGCGACCGCCTGCGGCTGGCGGATACCGAGCTGATCCTGGAGGTGGAGCGCGACTTCACCACCTATGGCGATGAGGTGAAGTTCGGCGGCGGCAAGGTCATCCGCGACGGCATGGGCCAGGCCCAGACCACCCGCGCCGCCGGGGCCGTGGACACGGTGATCACCAACGCCCTGATCCTCGACTGGTGGGGGATCGTCAAGGCCGACATCGGCCTGCGCGATGGCCGAATCGTGGCGATCGGCAAGGCGGGCAACCCCGACATCAGCGATGGCGTCGACATCGTGATCGGCCCGGGCACCGAAGCGATCGCCGGCGAGGGGCACATCCTCACCGCCGGCGCGATCGACACCCACATCCACTTCATCTGCCCGCAGCAGATCGAAACCGCCCTCGCCAGCGGGGTGACGACGCTGCTGGGCGGCGGCACCGGCCCGGCCACCGGCACCAATGCCACCACCTGCACCCCCGGCGCCTTTCACCTGGCCCGCATGCTGCAGGCCGCCGAAGGACTGCCGGTCAACCTGGGTTTCTTCGGCAAGGGCAACGCCAGCACGCCGGAAGCCCTGGAGGAGCAGGTCCGGGCCGGTGCCTGCGCCCTGAAGCTGCATGAAGACTGGGGCACCACCCCGGCCGCGATCGACTGCTGCCTCTCGGTGGCGGATCGGATGGATGTGCAGGTCTGCATCCACACCGACACCCTCAACGAAGCCGGCTTCGTGGAAGACACGATCCGCGCCATCGGCGGCCGCACCATCCACACCTTCCACACCGAGGGGGCCGGCGGCGGCCACGCGCCGGACATCATCAAGATCTGCGGTGAAGCCAACGTGCTGCCCAGCTCCACCAATCCAACGCGTCCATACACGCGCAACACCCTGGAAGAGCACCTCGACATGCTGATGGTGTGCCACCACCTCGATCCGCGCATCCCGGAAGACGTGGCCTTCGCCGAGTCGCGCATCCGCCGCGAGACGATCGCCGCCGAAGACATCCTCCACGATCTGGGCGCCTTCAGCATCATCGCCAGCGACTCCCAGGCCATGGGCCGGGTGGGGGAGGTGATCATCCGCACCTTCCAGACCGCCCACAAGATGAAGCTGCAGCGCGGCTCCCTGCCGGACGATGCGGCGGGCCCCGGCGGCGGCCGCAACGACAACTGCCGCCTGAAGCGCTACATCGCCAAGGTGACGATCAACCCGGCCATCGCCCACGGCCTCGACAGCCAGATCGGTTCGGTGGAGGTGGGCAAGCTGGCCGACCTGGTGCTGTGGAAACCGGGCTTCTTCGGCGTCAAGCCGGAACTGGTGATCAAGGGCGGCTCGATCGTCTGGGCCCAGATGGGCGATGCCAACGCCTCGATCCCCACCCCGGGCCCGGTGCACGGCCGGCCGATGTTCGCCGCCTACGGCAAGGCCCTGGCCCCCAGCTGCCTCACCTTCGTGAGCCAGGCCGCCCTGGACGACGACCTGCCGCGGCGACTGGGGCTGAGCCGGCCCTGCGTGCCGGTGGTGAACACCCGCGGCGGCATCGACAAGGAAGCGATGCGCAACAACACGGCCCTACCCAAAATGGAGGTCGACCCCCAGACCTACGAGGTCTACGCCGATGGCGAACTGCTCACCTGCGAGCCCGCCGAGGTGCTGCCGATGGCCCAGCGCTATTTCCTGCTCTGACGCCTTCAGAGTGCCTGCTCAGACACTGCAATAGGCTTGCGCTGAAACCTTTTGCGGAACACCTGTTCAGGCGGCGATTTCCCGCTTGGTGGTCCGGCGGCAGGGCAGCAGGGGCGGCAGGGTCTCCAGCGGCTTCTCGAATCCCACTCCGAGGGTGACCACGAAGCCGGCGCGCACGAACCAGCGCAGCTCTGCCTGCATCACATCCACGCCGAAGGAGGGATGGGGCCGCACATCCAGGCGCATCCGCAGGAGCTGGGACAGGGGCATGGGCTGATCTTCCGTGATCAGCAGACAGAAACCACCCACACTCACATCGAGGATGTCGGCGAAATACCAGGCGGAGGCTGGCTGACCATCCTCATCCAGCACCTGCACGGCGATCGGGCGGCAGGCCTCCACCGGATTGCGGAGATGCTGGCGGGTCTCCTGCTCGTCGCTGGGGACGATCGACGGCTGCAGAGACGTGCCTGCGAAGAAGCTGCCTGGGTATTCCGGGGCCAGTCCGCCATCCGGCTCATTGAACGGGAGTATAGTGGCCCAGGGAAGTCATGACAGTGGGGTGCAGAACGAGAGCTGGCCAGGTGGTGCGGCGCTGTTTCGGCTCGGGGGTGTGCTGAATCCGCAGGGCTTCCAATCGACTGTGCTTCTGCAGGGAAAGGCATTCCCAGGAGAAGCGGCGGAGGGGAAGACACACTGAAACAGCCGGATCGTCACCCTGCCTCTGATGCGATGGGTCGAGCCGACGACCCTGGCGTTCGTACAGGACTGACCCCTGCACAAAATCAATTCACATTCATCTACAGGGTAAAAGCAGTCTAGGCGCAGCGCTTTGAAAAAACCTATCGCCTTCACAACGGATCAGGAAGCCAGTCAGGCAACCAGTAGCCCCCGGCCCCGGGCGACCCGCCTCCCACAAACCTCAGGAGCAGAGCGGGGCCAGGGCGGCAGCCTCGGAACGGGGCAGACGTTCGGCGTCGGTAACTGGATTCAGCTATCCACACTGTTCGAAACGAACCGCCTGGCGGAAAAACAGCGGAAGATGACATGAAGCTCCTGACGCCAAGCAGCCATTCCGTAGCCATTCATACTCAGAGGTGCCCCCGGCGCTCAGCATGATCCGGCAAGGTCAGCCGGAGCCGGGACATGTTTACCGAGTACAAACCCAACCGCGGCTACGACGAGTACTTCAGCTCCACCGATGAACCCCGGGCGGCGCTGCGGCCCCTGCTCTCCTCGCTCGGCAACCTGGGGCTCGAAGAACTCAACCGCAACCATGCCGCCGCCGGCATGCTGCTCAAGCGCCTCGGGGCGACCTTCCGCCTCAATGATTCCGGCAATCGCGGCGTCGAGCGGATTCTGCCCTTTGATCCGCTGCCGCGGCTGATCGCCGTCGGGGAATGGCAGCGGCTGGAACTGGGTCTGATTCAGCGCCTCGAAGCGATCGACCACTTCCTGGCCGATGTCTACGGGGACCAGAAGATCCTCAACGACGGTGTCATCCCCCGCGCCGACGTCGAGAGCTCCCAGGGCTGGCGGCCCCAGATGCAGGGCTTCGAGCTGCCGCTGGGCCGCTGGTGCCACATTTCCGGCCTCGATCTGGTGCGCGACGGCCAAGGCACCTGGCGCGTGCTGGAGGACAACCTCCGCTGCCCCTCGGGGGTGGCCTACTTCCTGGAGAACCGGCGCGTCATGAAGCGCATGTTCCCGAGCCTCTTCCAGGGCCGCACCGTCCAGCCGATCGACGACTACCCCTCCCATCTGCTGCAGACCCTGCGGGAACTCGCCCCCTGGACCGAAACGCCGAAGGTGGTGCTGCTGACGCCCGGTGTGTTCAACAGTGCCTATTTCGAGCACAGCTATCTCGCCCAGCAGATGGGCATTCAGCTGGTCGAGGGACGCGATCTGATCTGTCAGGACGACCGGGTCTGGATGCGCAGCACCAGCGGCCTGGAGGCGGTGGATGTGATCTATCGCCGTATTGACGACGACTTCCTCGATCCGGCGGTGTTCCGCAGCGACTCCATGCTGGGTGTGCGCGGCCTGATGGCCGCCTACCGCGCCGGCCGCGTCGCGATCGCCAACGCTCCCGGCACCGGCGTGGCGGACGACAAGTTGATCTATGCCTATGTGCCGGAGATGATCCGCTACTACCTCAACGAGGAGCCGATCATCGAGAACGTGCCCACCTATCTCTGCTCGCGCGACGAGGATCAGGCCTACGTGCTGGCCCACCTCGGCGAGCTGGTGGTCAAGGCCGTGGCCGAAGCAGGCGGTTACGGCATGCTGATCGGCCCCCACGCCAGCGCCGCTGAGATCAGCGAATTCGCCGACAAGATCAAGGCCGATCCCCGCAATTACATTGCCCAGCCCACCCTGGATCTCTCCACCGTTCCCTCCCTCAGTGAAGGCGAACTCTTCCCCTGCCATGTCGACCTACGGCCCTACGTGCTGCGCGGCAAGGGGGCCTGGGTGAGCCCGGGGGGACTGACCCGCGTGGCCCTGCGGCGGGGCTCCCTGGTGGTGAACTCCTCCCAGGGTGGAGGTTGCAAGGACACCTGGATCGTGGATGAACGCCAGGCCGAGGAGGCGGGCGCATGCTGAGCCGCGTCGCTGAATCGCTCTACTGGATCAACCGCTATGTGGAGCGGGCCGAGAACATCTCCCGCTTCGTGGAGGTCAGTGAAGCCATGGCGCTCGACTGCCCGCCCGGCAGCGCCGAACCCTGGCTGCCCCTGATCGACGCCAGTGGGGATCGCGAGCTGTTCGACAAGCTCTGCCCAGCGGGTTCACCCACCGACGTGGTGCAGTTTCTGGTGCACGAGGTCGAGAACCCCAACAGCATCGTCAATTGCATCGCCGTCGCCCGCGAGAACGCCCGCCAGATCCGCGAGGTGATCACCACGGAGATGTGGGAGCACATCAACGATCTCTACTGGACCCTGCAGGAAAACGAGGCGTTCTGGCGCAAGCCTCCCCAGGAGCAACTGCATGAAATCCGGCGGGGCTGCCAGTTGTTCTATGGCATCACCGATGCCACCCTCAGCCGCGATCTCTCCTGGCAGTTCAGCCGGCTGGGTCGCCTGATCGAGCGGGCTGATAAGACCACCCGCATCCTCGATGTGAAGTACTTCCTGCTGTTGCCGAGCCCGGAGGAAGTGGGGGGGGTGCTCGACGAACTGCAGTGGATTTCCCTGCTGCGTTCAGCCGGCGCCTATCAGATGTTCCGCCAGTCGAGCCAGCGGGCGATCGAACCCAAGGCCGTGGCCGCCTTCCTGCTGCTGGATCCGGTATTTCCCCGGTCGGTGCGTTACTGCCTGGAGCGCATCCACGACACCCTCAGGATCGTGCAGGGCCGCTCCGTGCCCGGCGCTCCCGATGCGCTCGAATGCCTCAGCGGCCTCACCCTGGCCCGCTGGAGTTACACCCGCATCGACGATCTGATCGCCACCGGTCTGCACGAGGCGATCGATGCCTTTCAGAGCGATCTGAACGCCATCCACGATCTGATCGAAGCGCGGTACTTCGAGGTGGCCATCCCCCCCAGCTCAGACAGCAGCGACAGCTCCGACGCCTGACCTCCCCATTCAGCGGCTCCACTCCACCGGCATGCGCGCCCGCGTCACCCACACCCTCACGTACCGCTACAGCGCACCGGTGCTGCTCGGTCCGCACCGCTTCTGCCTGCGGCCCCGCGGCCACGGCTTTCAGCACCTGCGCTCCTTCGAGCTGAGCGTCACCCCCGAACCCAGCCGCCTCTATCCCCTGATCGCCGCCAGCGGCGATGAGATCCTGCGGGCCCGCTTCCTCGACTCCACCGAGTTGTTTGAGGTGAAGGCCACCAGTGTGGTGGACACCCTGGTGCCGGCACCCCTGACGGTCTGCCTCGAGGAGAACGAGCCGCTGCTGCCCTATCCGATGGGCCATCTCAACAGTGATCTGCTGGGAAGTCTCCAGGGCTGGCTACCGAATGGTCAGCACGATCCGGCGGCGGTGGACCTGGCCCAGGAGGCGCTGATGGGCTCCGACCAGCGGGCGCTGATGTTCCTGAACCAGCTGGTGGAGATCATCCAGGACCGGGTGAAATACACCCAGCGCCACATCGGCCCGGCCTGGCCGGCCGGCCGCACGCTCAAGGAGCGGGTGGGGTCGTGCCGCGACCTGGCGATGCTGATGATCGAGACCTGCCGCTGTGTGGGCCTGCCGGCCCGCTTCGTGAGCGGCTATCACCTGGTGGAGCCGAAGCCGAAACGCTACGACCTGCATGCCTGGGCGGAGGTGTACCTGCCGGGGGCCGGCTGGCGGGCCTTTGATCCCAGCGGCATGGGCGCCATCGACGACCGCTACATCCCGGTGGCCACCTCCTCGAAGCCCGAACTGACCGCCGCCGTGACCGGCAGCTTCTCCGGCCCACCCAAGGTGACCAGTGAGCTGGAGTGGAGCATCGAGGCCGAAGACCTGGCCATGACAGAGGCGCTGGCGGCCGTCTGACGAAGCCGAAGAGATGCCGAAACCCCCATCTTCGGTAGCGATTAGTGCAGCATCGCCACCCCAGCGGGGAGCATGAAGGGACCACCCTTTGATCCAGATGCGGCACTGTGCCGCGCCCTTTCCATGGTTCTTTCCCCCCAGTCCTCGGGCACGGCGTCCAGCCATGGCCTTGCCGAGGCGATGCGCCGGCATCTCTTCTACAGCCAGGCGAAGGCCCCGTCGCTGGCCACCAGCCACGACCACTACCGCAGCCTGGCCCTGGCGGTGCGCGACCGGCTGCTGCAGAGCTGGGTGGACACGGCCGAGTCCTACACCGAGCAGGGGGTGCGCACGGCCATCTACCTCTCGGCCGAGTACCTGCTGGGCCCCCACCTGGAGAACAACCTGGTCAACCTGGGGATTCGGGATGACGCCGAGGCCGCCTGTGAGGAACTGGGCCTTGATCTTGAGGACCTGATCGCCGAGGAGCCGGAACCGGGCCTGGGCAACGGCGGCCTCGGACGGCTAGCGGCCTGCTTCCAGGAGTCGATGGCCAGCCTGGAGCTGCCGGCGATCGGCTACGGCATCCGCTACGAGTTCGGCATCTTCCGCCAGGGAATCGGCCCCACGGGCCAGGTGGAGAGCACCGACCCCTGGCTGAGCCGCGGCAACCCCTGGGAGGTGATCCGGCCGGAGTGGAGCTACCCGGTGGAGATCGGCGGTCAGATCGTGCTGGGCGTGGCCTACGACACGCCGATCCTGGGCTACGGCGTGCACACCGCCAACACCCTGCGGCTGTGGTCGGCCCAGGCGCCCGACGACTTCGACTTCGCCTCCTTCAACGCCGGCGATTACCCCAAGGCGGTGCTGCGCAAGACCCAGTCGGAGACCCTCTCGAAGGTGCTCTATCCCAACGACGAGATGGAGCAGGGCAAGCGCCTGCGGCTCAGCCAGCAGATCTTCTTCGTGAGCTGCTCCCTGCAGGACATGTTCCGCATCCTGCAGGGGCAGGGCCTGGCGGTGACCGATTTCCACAAGAAGTTCGCCGTTCAGCTCAACGACACCCATCCGGCGATCGCGGTGGCGGAGCTGATGCGCCTGTTGATCGATGAGCACGGCGTCGACTGGGACACCGCCTGGACGATCACCACCGCCTCGATCAGTTACACGAACCACACGCTGTTGCCGGAGGCCCTGGAAACCTGGGGAGTGGAGCTGTTCGAGCAGTTGCTGCCAAGGCAGCTGGAGATCATCTATGAGATCAACTCCCGCTTCCTGCGCATGGTGCGGCTGCGCCATCCCGGCCAGCCCCATCTGCTGGAGCGGCTCTCCCTGATCGAGGAGGGCGAGCATCGCCGGGTGCGCATGGCCCACCTGGCCGTGGTGGGCAGCCAGCACGTCAATGGGGTGGCGGAGCTGCACAGCAAGCTGGTGAAGGAGCAGCTCTTCCACGACTTCGCCGCCCTCTGGCCGGAGCGGTTCTGCAACATCACCAATGGCGTCACACCGCGGCGCTGGCTGGCGGTGTCGAACCGGCCGCTGGCGGCCCTGCTCGATGAGGCGATCGGCTCGGGCTGGCGACGGGATCTCGATCAGCTGGAGCGGCTCGAGCCCCTGGCCAGCGACGCCGCCTTCCTGGAGCGCTGGCAGGGGGTGCGTGAGCAGGCGAAGCAGCGCCTGGCCCAGGCGATCCGTCAGGAGGCCGGGGTGCTGGTGGACACCACCTCCCTGTTCGACGTGCAGGTGAAGCGGATCCACGAATACAAGCGCCAGCACCTGGCCGCCCTGCAGATCGTGGAGCGCTATCTGCGCATCCGCAATGGCGAGCAGCTGCCGCCCCGCACCTTCATCTTCGGGGGCAAGGCGGCGCCGGGCTACGCCATGGCCAAGCTGATCATCCGCCTGATCGTGGGCATCGCCGAGATCGTCAACATCGATCCGGCCATGGATGGGCGCCTGCGGGTGGTGTTCCTACCCAACTTCAACGTCAAGCTGGCGCAGCGCATCTACCCGGCGGTGGATCTCTCCGAACAGATCTCCACCGCCGGCAAGGAGGCCTCGGGCACCGGCAACATGAAGATGGCTCTCAATGGCGCTCTCACCATCGGCACCCTCGATGGCGCCAACATCGAGATCCGCGAGCGGGTGGGCGAAGACAACTTCTTCCTGTTCGGCCACACGGCCGAGGAACTGGCCGTGATCAACCGGAACGGCTACCACCCGATGCCGTGGCTCGAGAACGACCCCGTGACCCGCGAAGCGATCGACCTGATCGGTTCGGGCCATTTCAGCGAGGGGGACCGCGACCTGTTCCATCCCCTGCTGGCTAATCTCTGCAGCAGCGACCCCTTCCGGGTGATGGCGGACATCGGCGATTACCGCCGTGCCCACAATGCCGTCGACGCGGCCTGGAGTGATCCGAGCCGCTGGGGCACCATGTCGGTTCTGAACACGGCCCGCTGCGGATTCTTCAGCAGCGACCGCTCCATCCGCGAATACGCCGAGCGGATCTGGCAGGTGGAGCCAGCACCGGTGCGAGCCTGCAATGTGGTGGGGGGTTCCGGCGACGGGCGCCATTCCTGAGGCCGTCCGGCAACGGTCGGTCGCTGTCCGCCCTACCACCCCTGGGTTCCGTCCTTCTTCAGCGCCACCGTTGTCCCAGCCTCCGGTCCACCACCACTCCTCGGTTCACGCCCCCGCCGCTGACAACCAGCCGGAACGAGCGTCGGCAGCCGCCGCGGCCGAGGCCCGGCTGAGGGCCGCCGGCATCCACCTCACCCTCGGCGGCGAGCCCACCTACGTGCCATTCGAGCCGGAGGGTGCCGAATGGAGCGTCTGCGCCGATGGCCCCACCAAGCTGCCGATCGCCCAGCGCCTGGCGCGGGAGCTGCAGCAGCAGGTGTGGCCGGGCAGCACCCTGCTGTATTGCCCCGGCAAGCGCTACGAGGGAGAGGTGAATCCCCGCTGGGCGCTACGGCTGATCAGCGGCCTTGAGGGCAGTCCACCGCCGGTGCGCTGGCCCGAACCCTGTCAGCCCGGTGATCTGGGCAAGCCTCTCACTGCCGCCGAGGCGACCGCCTGGCTGGCGGACCTGGGGGCGCGGCTGGGGGTGGAGCTGCATCCGGTCGAACTCAGCGACCCGCTGGATCCTCACCGGCGGGTGTGGGCCGTGCCACTCACCATCGACGATGCAACCCCACCGGAGGGCCGCGATCCCGAACACCCCGCCTGGCTGGCGGTGCCCTGGCCCCTGGCGAAGGTGCACCGCCAGCTCAGCGGTGCGCCCGGACCAGCCGGCCTGCGCCTGCCGCTTGAGCACTTCCCCGACCACGCCCCCCGCCAGGTGCTCACCCTGGAGGTGATCGAGTCTGATGGGGCGGTGGCTGCCGGCAGCTGGGATCTGTTTCTTCCCCCCCTGCTGAGCGAGCCCCTGGAGCTGCTGCTGCAGGCGGTGGCCGATGGCCTGGCGGATGCGGTGCCGGGCGCCCCCCTGGCGGCCCCGGCCCTGAGCGGCGTGCTGCCGAGCGATGGACCAGGGCGCTGGCAGGTGCTCGGCCTCACCGCCGATCCTGGCGTGCTGGAGGTGAACCTGCCCGTGTGCCACAGCTGGGCTGAGTACGACGGCTGGTTGCGGCGGCTGGAAATGGCCTGCACCACGGTGGGCCTGCGCAGCTGGAAGAGCGCCGGGGGCGGACGCCAGGAGAGCACCGGCGGCGGCAACCATCTGCTCTGGGGAGGCGCCAGCCTGGAGCAGAATCCCTTCTTCGGTCGACCGGCCTGGTTGAGCGGCATCCTGCGTTTTTGGCAGCACCATCCCAGCCTGGGCTACCTGTTCAGCGGCGCCTGCGTGGGGCCGGCCTCCCAGGCACCACGGCCGGATGAAGCGATCGGCTCCCTGTTTGACCTGGAACTGGCCTACAGCTGCATCGAGCAGGCGGATGCGGGCAACCCCGATGGTCCGCCCGACGCCGGCGCCGATCGCCGCAGCCTGATCGGCGAAACCCTGCGCCACCTCCATGCCGATCGCAGCGGCAACAACCACCGCAGCGAGATCAGCTTCGACAAGTTCTGGAATCCGGGGGCGCCGGCGGGCTGCCTGGGGCTGATCGAATTCAGGGCCCTGGAATCCCTGCCGCGGGTGGAGTGGAGCAGCGCCATCGCCCTGCTCTGGAGCTCCCTGGCGGCCCACCTGCTCGATCCTCGCCACCGGCCGGAGCAGCTGCGCCCCTGGGGCACTGAACTGCACGACCGCATGCTGCTGCCCAGCCAGCTGTGGGCCGATCTCGACACTGTGCTGGCGGCCCTGGCGGAGGATGGCCTTGGGCTCGATCCCACCCCCTTCCAGCAGCTATGGGACTGGCGCTTCCCGCCCCTGCTCGACTGGCAGGACGGCGCCGCCTGGCTGGAGATCCGCCCCGCCCTGGAACCCTGGCCCCTGATCTGCGACACCCCGGTGGAGGGGGGCTTCACCAGCCGCTTCGTGGATGCCTCGCTGCGCCGCCTGGAGATCCGAGCGAGCGGCAGCTTCCGCGATCACCACCACCTCCGTCTCAATGGCCGCCTGCTGCCGCTGGCGCCGCTGGCAGCGGGGGGTGAGGAACCACCGCTGGCGGTGCGCTACCGCCACCACAGGCTCTACCCCTGCATGCATCCGGCCATCGAGCCCCACATGCCGCTGGAGCTGAGCATCGAGCAGCACAGCCCCAACCCTGAGGGCAACCTGAACACGGTGGCCCGCTTCTGCCTCGACGACGACGGCACCACATTCCAACCGATCATCCGGAGTGGCTGGGTCGGCGAAGGCGATGCCCCTCCCTGGACCCTGCCCGCTGAAGGCCTCTGCACGGTGGACCTACGGCTGGCCTGAACCTGGAGTCGTCCGCCTCGGCACAACGGCAAGCGGGTCATGACTCGAGCGGAACGGGCGGCACCGGTCCCACCAAGGGATCGGGCGGCCCCCAGTCCCAGCATCCGCACCAGAAGTTCTCGGGCACGATCCGCCAGTTGTGGTCCCTGCTCGGCTGGGGTGGCAGATAGCGGCAGGAGAGCAGGCCATCGGCATCGAACGCCGCCGAGCGCCGCGCAAAACGGCAGTTGGCACAGGTCTGCTGAGAGAGCTGCAGGGACATGGCGGGGAGGCAAGGCGCTGCGGCAGACGCCAGAAGACCGCTGGCGGAAGTCCGCAGGCGGTTGAAGGAGGCCCAACCGTAGTGGCAGTTCGCCGATTAGGGATCCCGATAGGCAGCCGCGATGGCATGGCGCTGTTGCCTGGCCCCAAGCAGGGCATCGACACAGGCGCGGTCGAGCTTGCCGTCAGTCGCCATCTGAAGCAAGGTCGCCTCGGCCGCCTCCGCGGGAAGGGCGTCGTAGATGTCCGCCACCGCCACGATGCGGGCCTCCAGGGCAATGGCCCCGTTCTCCAGGCCGAAGGGATAGCCGCTGCCATCCAGCAGCTCGTGGCGGCCCGCCAGCATGCGATGCAGCATCTGCGCCTTGGGGCTGGCCACCAGGCGCAGCCCCGCGATCAGGGCGTCGACCAGCTCCACGCCACGCAGCACCTCAGCGTCCATGGCACGGCGCTCCTCCACGCTGAGGCGGCCGGGCTTGCTGGCCAGGGCGACGGTGGTGAGCTGCCGGCCCACATCGGCAAGGGAGGCGAAGCCATAGAGATCGGCGGCAAAGTCTGGGGGAAGTGGTCGACGGTGCCCCAGTTCCATGGCGATCAGACGGCTGTAGAGCGCCACACGCTCCACATGATCGGCACTGCCGCCCTCGGGAAGATCCGCCAGGTGCAGGGCCAGCTGCACCGCCTGCCGCAGCGCATGGACCAAGCCCATCTCCTGCAGGATCAGGCTGGCGCTGAGTTCCACCCAGGGTTGGAGCCGTTGCAACAGATCGGCCGTGAACAGACCCGGCTCAATCGCATTGAGAAAGAGAAAACCGAGCAGCTCACCGCCGCAATGGAGCGGCACGGTGTAGGAGCTGCGCCAGCCCTGCTGGAGCAGCCAGCGGGTGTGGAGCGAGATCGGGGGCAGCTCCGCCAGCATGTCGTCGATCACCCGACACTGGCGTGACGCGGCCAGCTGAGACAGGCTGGGGATGGTGGCGAGCTGATGGTCGTAGAAGGTGAGGTTGGGGGTGATGCAGCTGTGGCTCGCATAGGTGCTGAGCAGATCATTGCGGGGCTCATAGAGCGCGAAGGCCAGCCGCTCCACAGCCGGCACCTGCCTGCGAATCTGCCCGTGCAACTCAGCCAGACGCCTGTCCAGGGGCTGGCGGATGTCCAGGCTGGTGTAAGGCTGAGGAAACAGGGTGGCCATGCAGCTGACGGACCGAACCGGAAGAAGAACAACCTGTCCAGCAGATTCGTTGCCGGAACTGGAGCAGGGGACAGGGAACCCAGCTTCACTGTGTTCACCCCAGCCGGGGCGGGCCGGAACGCTCAATAAAGCGTTCCACTCCAACCATTAGATTCAAACCATCCAGGCCAGGCAGCAGCTCAGAACCCGGGCCCAGCAAGACGTGTCGATGCCCTCATCAACGCCGAAAACCAAGGGCGGTGATTCAGATGAAGGACGCATCCTGGCCAGCCTCAATGACCTGGCTGCGGCCAGCCTGGAGCTGGTTCACGACGCCATCCTGCTGATCGAGGCGACCAGCGGTGCGTTGATCGAGGCCAATCCAGCCGCCCGCCGGTTGCTTGGCAGCGGCTCGGGTGGACCAGGCGCCGCCAGCTCCAATCCCGCCGCCCCGGCGGATCCTGCGGTGCTGTCCGCTCTGCTGGCTCAGCTGCCGCCGCTGAGCCAGCTGCGGCAGCAACCCATGGGCCGCGCCGTGGCCCTGTGGACGGCAGCGGATCCAGGTCTGCCTGTGGAGCTGACCTATCGGCTGCAGGGCCTGGAGAGCGACAGCGGCTCTCTGGACGTGCTGCTGCTTGTGCTGCATCAGCCCCAGCCGCCGCTGGGGTCTCCGCCGGCCGTGCAGCTGCAGCACCTGAACGATCTGCTGAACGAAGCCGAACGGCAATCCCACATCGGCAGCTGGGAGCATGTGCACGCCACCGATGCGCTGGTCTGCTCCAGGGAGGCCCGCCGGATCTGGGGACTGGAGGACAGCGGCGATGAACCCTTGCGCTTCGCCAGCCTGCTGGCCCGGCTCGACCCCGACGATCAGACCAGGCTGCTGCACGCCTATGAACGAGCCATCCAGATCGGCGATCCGTTCCAGGTGGATTACCACCTGCAGCTGCCCCATGGCCCCCGCAGGACCCTGCGGCAGCAGGGCGAGACCGACTACGCCGCGAACGGCGAGCCGCTGCACACGGTCGGCACGCTGCAGGACATCACTGAGATCAACGCCCTGCAGGACCAGCTCGAGCAGGCCGCCTATACCGATCCGCTCACCGGACTGCCGAACAAGGCCGCCAGCCTGCGCCATCTCGAGCAGCTGCTGAAGGGGCGGCCCTACAACCAGTGCATCGGCCTGATCAACCTCGATCTCGACAGCTTCCAGTCGATCAACGACAGCTTTGGACCGGAGGCCGGCAACCACCTGCTCTCCGCCATGGCGATGTGGCTGCGCAACCGGCTGGAGCCCGACGACTGGATCGCTCGACTGGGCAGCGATGAATTCCTGGTGATCCGCGGCAACGGAACCAACTCCCTGGGAGATGCGGTGGCCCTGGCCAAGGAACTGCAGCAGTCGTTGATCCAGACGGCCCAGCTGGCCCCGCTGCTGCCGGTGCAACCCAGCGCCTGCTTCGGCGTGAGCACCTGCCCCGAACACGGCATCGACCCCCATCTGCTGCTGCAGGCCGCCAACACCGCCCTGATGGAGGCCAAACGCAGGGGCAGGAACCAGCTGCACCCCTATTCGACCAGCCTCAGCACCCGCATCCGCGAACAACTGGATCTGGAGATGCAGCTCAGCCATGCCGTGGAGCGCCAGCAGCTGCGGCTGGTGTATCAGCCCCAGGTGGATGGGGAGGGGCGGCTGATCGGCGCCGAAGCCCTGGTGCGCTGGTTCAAGACGCCCGCGACCTGCGTACCCCCGGATCAGTTCATCCCCCTGGCGGAGCGCTCGGGCCAGATCCACGCAATCGGCGCCTGGGTGGTGGAGGAAGCCTGCCGGCAGCTGCGGCAGTGGGACCTGCAGGGCCTGAGGCTGCCGCTGCTGGCCGTGAATGTGTCCGGCGTGCAACTGGAGCCGCAGGACCCACCCCTGGAGGCGGCCCTGGCAGCGGCCCTGGCACGGCATGCCATTCCCCCGCAGCGGATCGAGCTGGAGATCACGGAAACCGCCCTGATCAGCAATCCCCAGCAAGCGCGCCAGCAGCTGCAGCAACTGGCCCATCAGGGATTTCGCCTGGCCATCGACGACTTCGGCACCGGCTTCTCCTCCCTGGAGACCCTGCACGCCCTTGCGCTCAACAAGCTCAAGATCGATCGCTGTTTCATCAACGCCCTCGAGACCGACCTCACCGATCAGGTGATCGTGCGCGCCACGCTGTCGATGGCGCGGGAGCTGGGGCTGGAGACCCTGGCCGAAGGCGTGGAGACGGCTCAGCAGTGGCAGCTGCTCAAGCAGCTGGGCTGCACCAGCTTCCAGGGGTATTTCTTCGATCGCCCCCTGACGGCAGAGGCCTTTGCACAACGGCTGCTCGAGCCCCTCACCCCCTCCGCGCAGACCGCTTGAGCCCGGCGCAGACCGCCGGCTCGACCTGAATCGCGGGCAACCTTGCGAAGAAATGCTCCAGGACGTACCAAGCTGTGTCCCTCGTCAAACTGGCCGTAGCTGAAAGCCTTGGCCTGACTACAGTGGATGGATTCGGCACCGGGGAGGCTGGCTCGGGGTGACCATGGTCGGGCCTCAAGCGTCGTCGAATCCGCACGATCCCCTGCGAACCAAGGTCCCTCTGGTTCTCAGGGCCAGCGGCCCAGCGACCGAGAACCCTACCGACGAGCCGGCGGATCCATTCATCCCCCGCGCCCTCAGCCTCGCTGATGTGTTCCGCTACGCCCCGGAGGTCAGTGGCGACGACTACGTGCTGTTCGATCCCATAGCGCTCCGCTTCCTCGACTGCAACCGTTCCGCCCACGAACGGCTTGAGTACAGCCGGGAGGAATTTCTCGCCCTCGACCCCGCCGAGATCCAGGCCAACCACAACGAGGCCTGCGTCTGGCTCGCCAAACTGGCGGCCCGGATGCTGCAGGAAGGGCATGGCAGCTTTGCCTCCCTTCACCGCAGCAAAACAGGGCTGATCCGCAACGTGACCGTACGGTTTCTGCGGGTGCAGGTGGATCAGCAACCGATCATCCTGCAGGCCTTTCTGGATCAGACCGAGCAGGGGGAGATCAGCTGGAAGCTCGCCCAGATGAACCGGCAGCTGAGCGAAGCCGAAGAGATCAGCCACATCGGCAGCTGGGAGCTGATTCATGCCAGCGGTCATCTGAGCTGGTCAGATGAGACCTTCCGGATCTTCGAAGTCGATCCCAACGCCCCGCCCAACACCTACAAAAACTTCCTGACGCTGGTCCATCCTGACGATCGCAGGGCCGTGGACGCCGCCTATCAGAAGGCCCTCCTGAGCGGCAATGCCTATCGCATCCAGCATCGCCTGCTCTTCCCGGATGGACGCGAGAAACACGTGCTCGAGCGGGGCAAAACCACCTACGACAACCGGGGATGGCCGCTGACCACGATCGGCACCGTACAGGACGTGACCACCATGCACGAACTCGAGCGCCAGCTCGAGGATGCCGCCTACCGTGATTCACTCACCGATCTGCCCAACAAAGCCGCGACGCTGCGCCATCTGGAGGGGCTTCTGCAAAGCAAGACTTACAACGAATCCATCGCCCTGATCAATCTGGATCTCGATCAGTTCGATTCGGTCAACGAGACCTTCGGGCCCGAGGTCGGCAACCGGGTGCTCTGCTCCACCGCTCTGACGCTACGCGATTTGCTGCAGCCGGACGATTGGGTGGCCAGGCTGGGCAGCGACGAATTCCTGGTGATCCGCCATCGCGGCATCACCTCGCTGGGGGCGGCGGTCGAACTGGGGCACGCACTGCAGAGCAAGCTTGCGTCAGGCAGGCTCGTGGGCCAGACCCTGCCGGTGCAGCCCACCGCCTGCGTCGGCGTGAGCAGCTGCCCGGAGCATGGGAGTGATGCCCACACGTTGCTTCAGTGCGCCAATTCAGCCCTGATGGAAGCCAAGCGCCGTGGCCGCAACCAGATGCAGGCCTATTCCACAACTGTGAGCCAGCGACTGCGGGCCAGGCTGGAGATGGAAACCCAGCTGGAGCATGCCGTGGAACGGGGGCAGCTGCGCCTGCTCTACCAACCCCAGGTGGATGGGGAGGGGGTGATCGTGGGCGCCGAAGCCCTGGTGCGCTGGACCAATCACCAGGGGGTGACCATTCCTCCCGACACATTCATTCCACTCGCGGAGCAGACCGGCCAGATCCATGCGATCGGGGCCTGGGTGATCGAAGCAGCCTTCGCCCAGATCCTCAGCTGGCAGAACCAGGGACTGATCGTGCCGCCGATCGCCGTGAACGTCTCAGCCGTGCAACTCGAACCCCGCCTTCCCTCCCTGCCGGACACCGTGCGCTCGGCCATGCAGCGGCATGGCCTGGCAGCCAGGCAGGTGGAACTGGAGATCACCGAAACGGCCCTGATGGCCTATCCCAAGGAAGCGTCGGAACAGCTGAACGCTTTGACAGCAATGGGCTTCAAGCTGGCCATCGATGATTTCGGTACCGGCTACTCCTCTCTGGCCACGCTGCATTCGCTGCATCTGAGCAAACTCAAGATCGATCGCTGCTTCGTGGACCGCCTTGAGCAGACGATCACCGATCGCGTGATCTTGCGCGCCACCATCAGCATGGCGCGCGAACTGGGCCTGCGCACCCTGGCCGAAGGCGTGGAAACCGAGCAGCAGTGGAACCTGCTTCAGGAGCTGGGTTGCGATCTGTTCCAGGGGTACCTGTTCGATCGGCCCCTGCCCCCGGAGCAGTTCGCCAGCAAGTTGCAGGGCACCGCCGGTTGAACGACGGTGCCGAGCAGGCCTGCACGCACCAAGGCCCCTTACCAGCGGACGCCGTGAAGCTTCGGCAGGGGAGCGGTGCGGGAGGTGGTGGCGAACAGCCGGGGGATGTCATGGCTGTTGTAGACACGGAACTCCCGGACCACGCTGGCCCCCTCGTCGCGAACGGCCTGGTTGATCACCACTGAGCCATTGGGGTCCGAGACGGAACGGTGGAAGGTACCGGGGGGAATGCGGAGAATGTCGCCTCCGGTCTGCAAGCGCACGATGTGGAACGGATAGTTCCAGCCCAGGTTGACCAGATAGAAGGTGCGGCCGCCGTGCAGGGCGAGCAGGTTGTCCTCCTGGTGGGGATGCAGATAGAACTGCCAGGCGCCGGTCTCAGGATCATCCGGTGGGCTGATCGCCGGGCCGCTGTGAACCACCAGATCGCGGGCATTGGAGGTGGGCACGGTGATGTCGTAAAAGCGCACCGCCGGCGTATCGCGGAAGCGCTCGTAGGGAATCATTTCGAACATCGGCGCCGGCCTCGGCGCTGATCGTTCACGCTCCTGCTGCAGGGGCAGAGGGGAGGGATGGGCTGCCGCGGAGAGGGGGGTGGCGGTCATGGCAGGAGATCCGTATCGGACGGATCAAGGGCTGAGTGACTCCAGTGAACCGAACCGTTGGCCCCCTGGAACGTGGGCGTCACTACGGAATGCCGCCCAGCCTCGTCCAGTTCGGGCATTGACACCAGCCTGGCAACTGACGCTCCAACCAAGGCAAGCGGGGGAGAAGGACTCGCAGAATGCGGAGTGGTCGTCGGGGGACACCAGCCATGCAGCGCAGAGTCCCTGAGGGCCAGAACGACAACATTCCGCAGAGTTGAACCCGCAGATGACCACACAACCCATGGCGGCGCCCTGGATCCGGCTGTCCCTCGCCCTGCCCCTGCTGACTCTGCTGCTGGGCTCGCCCGCCGCGAATGCTCAGCAGGCGATCCGTGGCGGCAAACCCACCGTTTCGGTGCCGAACTTCAAGAACACCGTGACACAGCCAGCCTGGTGGTGGCAGGGCCCTGTGGCGACGGATCTGGCCGCGGCACTGGCCAACGAATTGCAGGCCACCGGCACCCTGCAGGTGGTGGAGCGGCAGCAACTGCAGGAGGTGCTGTCAGAGCAGGAACTGACTGAGCTTGGCATTGTGCGCCAGGGCACGAATGCGGCACAGAAAGGGCGAATGACCGGGGCGCGCTACATCGTGCTTGGCACCGTGACCTCCTACGACTCAACGGTGGATAGCAAGAGCTCGGGCAGCAACTTCGGCCTGCTGGGCTTCGGCACTCGCAAACAGCAGCTCGAAACCAAGGACTACGTGGCGATCGATGTGCGAGTGGTCGACAGCACCAGCGGCGAGGTGGTGGGCCGTCGCACCGTTGAAGGACGGGCGAGCAATGTGAGCGAGGCGCGCGAATCAGGGGGGAGTCTCCTGCCGGCGGCCGGACTGGCTCTCTATCTGGCACCGAACATGGGGCGGACAGGCCAGGCACTCACCGGCGCCGCAGGCACATTGAATTTCGGCAACAACAGCAGCGAAACACAACGCACACCGGCGGCGAAAGCGATCCGTGCGGCACTTGTGGAAGCCTCGGATTACGTGAGTTGCCTGCTGGTGCCTCAGGGAGACTGCATGGCCCGCTATGAGTCTCAGGACTTCGAGCGACGCCAGCGCACCCGGGGCACGCTGCAGCTGGAGTGATTGCCGGACAAGCAAGGCATCGGGCAGGCGGGAAGCAGGACAGGCGCCACTGCAACCCGCCGCCCTTCGGAGTCAAGCCGATTGGCGGCTCACTCCTCGTCGTCGACGCCGCCGACCGGCACGAGACGGATCTGCTTGCGGCCGAGCTTGATTTCAAACTCTTCGCCGGGCTGCAGGCCGAGCATGGCGGTGTAGGCCTTGCCCACCAGGAGGTTGCCGTTGAACTGCACCTTGGTGATGTAGCTCAGCTTGCGGCCGCCTTTGCCAACACCTTTGCTGCCGCCGTCGCCGAGGCTGACGCCCTTGGCTTCGAGCAGAGCTTCGTAGAAGGCAGTGAAGTTCAGCCGCTCGCTGCCGTCTTTCTTGGTGCTGACGTAGCCGCAGCTGCGGACCAGTTCGGACTTGGAGACATCGCCCAGTTCCTTGACCTTGGCGAGTAGATCGGATCCCGTGAGCATTGGGTCGATGTGATGAACGCATTAAACATAGCGGGTCATCGTCATTCAGGCAGCTACGGAGGTCCTACACGATGCGACCGATCACCTGGCCGAGCGTTCATTCCGACCCGTGGTGGGATCGAGCCACTCCGCCAGAACGGCCAGCGGAATCATCGGCAGCATCGGCAATGCACAGATCCACCACTGCGTCATGCCCAACGGTGCCGTTCCGAAGAAGGCGTTCATCCAGCCGAGCTGACTGAACACCACCTGGAACAGCATCGCCAGACCCAGACCCAGCATCAACACCGGCGCCTGGGTGAACTGTTGCCAACCACGACGGATCCAGCGCATCGGTTGCTTGCCGATCTGGGAGATGCTCAGCAGATACACCACCTGAGACAGCACCAATCCCTGGATCGCCATCGTGCGCGACAGCGCCAGAGAGCTGCCCTGCGCCTGTCCCCAGGAAAAGAGCGAGAAGATCAGCGCCCAGTTGAACAGGGAGATCAGAAGCACCCGCTGGATCAGGGCGGGGGTGAGCAACGGCTGGCCCGGCGGCCGGGGGGGCTGCTGCATCAGCAGGGGCGCCTTGGGCTCGAAGGCCAGCGGCACCGACATCAGCAGGGCATTGATCATGTTCAGCCAGAGCACCTGCAGCGCCGTGACCGGTAGCTCCAGGCCGAACAGGGCCGCAAACAGGATCGTCATCGAGGCGCCCCCGTTCACGGGCAGCACGAAGGCCAGGGTCTTGCGCAGATTGAGCGCGATGGCGCGCCCCTCCTCCACCGCCGCCTCGATCGAGGCGAAGTTGTCGTCGGTGAGCAGCATGTCGGCGGCCTCGCGGGCCACCTCGGTGCCGCCGCGGCCCATGGCGATGCCGATATCGGCCTGCTTGAGCGCAGGGGCATCGTTGACGCCATCGCCGGTCATCGCCACCACGGCTCCACCGGCCTGCAGGGCTCGCACCAGGGCCAGCTTCTGGATCGGGGCCACCCGGGCGAAGACATCGGTTTCACCCACGCAGGCCGCCAGCTGATCGGGGCTCATCGCCTCCAGCTCCCGACCCTCCAGAGCCCGCACCTCCCGCCCCTGCCCCGCAGCGGCGGGCCGGCCCAGGCCGATCTGACGGGCGATCGAACGGGCGGTTTCGATGTGATCCCCCGTGATCATCTTCACGGTGATGCCAGCGGCCTGACAGGCCGCCACCGCCTGGATCGCCTCCGGCCGGGGCGGATCGAGCATGCCCTGCAGCCCCAGAAACACCAGATCAGCAGCCACGTCGTCGGGTTCAAGCCGCGTCTGGCGTGGTTCGGCCCGCCCCACCGCAAAGGCCAGCACCCGCTGACCGCGGCCGGCCATGGCCGTCACCACTGCCTCGATCCTCGACACCCCGAGGGGTTCCTCACGGCCATCGGCCGCCAGCTGGTGGCTGCAGCGGGCCAGCACCGTTTCCACCGATCCCTTCACCAGGATCCGCTCGTTGCCGTGCAGGGTGGCCATGAACTGCTGCTCCGCCGCAAAGGGAATGGCATCGCGGCGCGGGTGGCGATCGAGGGAGCGGTCCCGGTCGAGTCCGGCGGACTGGGCCGCCACCAGCAGGGCGGTTTCGGTGGGATCCCCCAGCAGGGTCTGATCGTGGCTGGGGCGGGCGTCGTTACAGAGAAGGCCCGCCAGCAGGGTTTCGCGCAGGGCCACGTTGGCGGCGAGGGGATCGGCCGTGTGGGCTGCGACGGGCTGGGGTTCGGCGGGGGCGGGAGTCGCCCCGGGGGCTTCGGGCCAGAGCTCCTCCAGCCGCAGCACCACCCCTCCCGCGTACACCTCCCGCACCGTCATCCGGTTCTGGGTGAGGGTGCCGGTCTTGTCGGAGCAGATCACGGTGGTGCTGCCCAGGGTTTCCACCGCCGGCAGCTTGCGGATGATCGCGTTGCGGCGGGCCATCCGGTTCACCCCGATCGCCAGGGTGATCGTCACGATCGCCGGCAGTTCTTCGGGAATCGCCCCCACCGCCAGGGCCACCGCGCCATCGAACATCTCGGCTGGAGCGCGGCCCCGCAGCAGCCCCACCAGGAAAGTGAGCACGGCCAGCACCAGGATGAAGCGCAGAATCGTGGTGCTGAAGCGGGCGAACTTCCGGGTCAGCGGCGTGCTCAGGTTCACCTGCTCCTGCAGCGAGGTGGAGATGCGTCCCACCTCGGTGGCATCGGCCGTGGCCACCACCAGGCCCTGGCCCTGGCCAGCGGTGATGAAACTGCCGGCATAGGTCATGCCGCTGCGCTCCGCCAGGGGGGTGTCCAGGGGTGCGGCGGCCGTGCCCTTGGCCACAGGCAGGGATTCGCCGGTGAGGGCGGATTCATCGACCCGCAACGAACGGGCCTGCAGCAGCCGCAGGTCGGCCGGCACCTTGTCGCCGGCCTCGAGCTGCACCAGGTCACCGGCCACCAGCTGCTCGGAGGGCAGACGCTGGGGCTGGCCGCCGCGGATCACGGTCACCTCCGTGCGCACCGAGCGGGCCAGGGCGGCGATGGCGGTTTCGGCCCGGCTCTCCTGCACGTAGCCGATCACGGCATTGATCAGGGTGACGCTCCAGATCACCAGGGCCTCGCGCGGATCACCGATCAGGGCCTTGATCGCCCCCACCGCCAGCAGGGTGTAGAGCAGCGGATCGTGGAACTGGCCGATGAAGCGCAGCCAGCCCGGCTGCCCGCCGCGACTGGTGAGAGCATTGGGGCCCTGGCGCCGCAGCCTGGCTTCCGCCTCGGCGGCCGCCAGGCCTGCACTGGAATCACTGCCGAGCCTGGTCAGCAGCTCCGGGCCGGCACGGGCATGGGCATCGATCAGCTCCTCCTGCGCGGACTGGGCCTGGAGACCCGGCGGAGCGGACGGCAGCGTGCTCATCGGGATCCGGCAGGTGCCCGAACCCTATCGATCAGGCGCCGAGGGGGGAACGGCAACGGAACTGGGCGCCTCGATGGTCTTGACGACCCTCTGGGGGAAGGGAATCTCGATGCCCGCCGCGTCAAAGGCCTTCCACACGGCCATATTCACCTCGCTGCAGATCGAGACGTTGTCCATCGGGTTGGCGATCCAGAAACGCAGGGCGTAATCGATCGACGATTCGCCATAAGCGAGCACCAGCGCCTTGGGCGGCGGCGAGGGCAACACACGCGCCTGGGCCCGGGCCGTGGCCTCCAGCAGCGCCACCACCTGCTCGGGATCATGGCGATAGGCCGCTCCCACACTGACCTGGGAGCGCCGCATGCGATCGCTGCCGGTGTAGGTCGTGGTGGTGCTGGTGAAGAAGGTCTGGTTGGGGATCACCAGCTCGGCGTTGTCGCGGTCGCGCCAGAGCACCGCCGCCCGCAGACCGAGGCTGCGCACCTCGCAGGGATCCCCATCGATGAACAGCACTTCACCGGGCCGCACCGACCCCTCGAACAGCAGCCAGAGGCCGCTGACGAAATTGGAGAACACCTCCTTGATGCCAAAGCCCAGCCCCACCGAGAGCCCGCCGGCGATCGCCAGGATCGCGGTGGCATTGAGGCCGAGATGGCTGCAGACCCAGATCACGCCGATCGCCACCACGAGGTAGCGGAACAGCAACTGCACGGCACGGCGACTGCCCTCATCGATCTCGAGCACCTTCTTGACCAACAGGGCCAGGGCCGCCGCCAGAGGGCCTGAGCCCACCACCACCAGATAGAGGATCACCAGCGCCAGAAACAGCCTGCTCAGATCCAGCGGCACTCCGAACCAGGTGCCGACTGAGATCAGCGCCAGATCGTCGAGGGTGTCGAGTTGGTCGATCAGGGCTATTCCCGCCAGCACCAGAAAAGCCGGACGAATCAGACGACTCTGCAGCTGATGCAGGAGTCCGGAAGGGAGCACCTTCGTCAGCAGGAGCTGCAGCAGATCCAGCCCGAACCAGGCTGCACGCAGCTGCAGCAGAAGCAGGGCCAACCCGTAGGGCTGACCAGCCCAGGCCAGCAGGCCAATTCCCAGACCGATCAGAGCCAGGGTGAGGGGCAGAAGCAGAGGAACCAGAGGAGAGCGGCGGCGCAACCGCCTTCGCAACAGATGCAGCCCCACCAGAGGCAGGAGCACCAGCAACACCTGGCCCAGCACGGAGGGCCGCTCGAGATAACCGAACCAGCCGAAGAAATCCTGCAGCAACTGCATCATGGGCTGGCCGGGAGGGAAGGCAGAGGCCGGAGATCGCGGATCAGGGCCTCGGTGGCCGCCTCAGGGCTGAGGGCACCGAACACCAGCTGCACCAGGGTCTGGGCCAGCGCGTCCAGACGGGGATCCCCAGGATCGAGCAGATCCAGCAACGGCTCGGTGGCATTCGATTGGCGCTGGGATTCCACCAGGGCCTCCAGGGTCGAGGAGCTGCTCACCGGTGGCGGCACGAACCTGTTCACCGGCAGCAGGGAGAAGGTGCCGATCGTCATGCTGCGCTGAATCAGGGGATTGATCGCAAAGCTCGCCATCGCCATGGCAATCCGGCGCTGATCCGGGCTGGAGCCCTTGCCGAGCACCATCACCCGCTCCCGCGAAATCGGGGTGGGCTCACCGCCGGGGCCGGAGGGCATGGTCGCGACCCCCAGCCGCGGACCCAGCTGGCGCTGGAGGGTCGTGAAGTTGGTGCTGCTGCAGCCGATCCAATCGAGCCGGTCGTGGAGGAAGTCGTCCAGCACCTGACCCTGATCGGCATAGAAGGTGACCCGCTGCTGCAGGCTGGCGGACTGCAACCAGCGCAGCCAGCCCAGCAGCCGCTGGCGCAGCTCCGGCTGGAGTGGTTTGCCCTGCATCACCGTGACGAGGGCCTGATTGGCGCCGAGGGCACCGGCCGTCCAGTAGATGTTGATCGGATTGGTGGCCAGCCCCACCCGCAGGCCCTCTGCACTGGCCTGCAGCAGCTCCTCAAGAGTGGCTGGACTGGTCTTCAGCTTGCTGCGGTTGAAGCAGATCACCTCGGGGAAATACAACAGAGGCACGCCGCTCAGCCGCCCATTCGGCAGTCGCAGGCGAGCGAGGGATGCCGGATGGAACTGCTGCTGTTCCTGCGCCGTCAGCTGCACGGAGTCGGAGAGACCCATGGCATGCAGATCACCGGCGATCAGTCCACTGGCCACCAGCAGGTCAGGACCGAGACCGCTGCGCACCCTGGCTTTCAGTTTCGGGATGAGGCTGTCACTGCGGAACAACTGCAGCTGCACCGTCACGCCGGGATGAACGGTGCGGAATGAATTGGTGAGACTTTGAACCCGTTTGGTCAGATCCCCATAGGCCTCAGGGTTGAGGATTCGGTCCGGGTCGATCACGATTCCCATGTAGAGGGTGCCCCTCAGCTGCGGACCGGACACCAGCTCCAGGCTCCCCAGGGCCATGCCCTGGAGCTTCGAGCGCAGTGCAGGGCTGGCGGAATCACCATCCCGGCCGAGCCACTGCACCGCGCTCCTCAGCGACAAGCCCCCGATCACCAGCAGCAGCACCGCCAGGGGCAGGGCCACAGGGGAATGGTGCCGGAGCCACAGCTGCAAGCGTCGCTTCTGCCAAGGCCGCTCAGCCATCCGTCAGGTGCCCACCCGCGTGGCCCGCAGTTCGAGCACCGTGGGGCCCACCCAGTAGCTGCCGGGATCGGAGCGTGCCGCCGCCATTTCCGCCGCCGCCTCCTCGGCATCGGCCTCGCTCCAGCGGCCCTGGCGGATCAGCTCCTCGCCGTAGAGGCTCACGAACCGCTCCATCCATTGAGACCAGCCATCGCCGCCGCGTCCCAGCACCGGCAGGGGCCGCAGATCGTCGATGCGGAAGCCACGGCTCACCAACAGGGCCGGCAGGCGCCGGTTGACATCCTCATCGCCACCGGCCTCGCGGAAGCTGGCCCGCACGGCCCTGCCGAAGCGGTCCACGGCCTCGCCATAGGGGTGCAGGGCGAAGGTGTCCCAGTGCACGTACTCATGGGCCACGAAGCGGCCGCCCGGCTTCAGGCCCTCCCCCAGCAGGGCCAGAAAGGGCTCCAGCCGGGGGAGGAACATGGCCAGCCAGCGGCTCCAGGCCAGATCGAAGCTGCCGGCCTCCCGCCCCCAGTCGAACGGGCCATCGCCGGCGAGATCGTGGCGGCGCACCTCCAGCTGCGCGAGGTTGGCGGCGGCAGCCGCCGCACGGGCGTGGTCCACGTAGGTGTCGCTGTGCTCCAGAGCCAGCACCCGCCCTTTCGCCCCCACCGCCCGGGCGAGCTCCACACTGCAGAAGCCCGGTCCAGCCCCCAGATCGAGCACCCGCTGACCCGGTGCCAGCTGGGACCGCTCCCAGGCTGCCTGGGCCAGGGGCAACCAGACCTCATGCTGCAGGCGCAGCCGCTCCCGCTCGGGTGGCTCGGTTCCGAGCACGTAGGCGGCGGCGGCCACGCTGGTCAGTCCTCGGGGTAGAGCAGCGAGGCCAGTTCGTCGGGATCGACGTCGTAGACGCGGGCCAGGGTGGTTTCGATGGCGCTGGTCACCACGTCGGGCAGAAAGCGCATCGCATTCAGGGCATCGTCGGCGATGTCCTCGGTGAGCAGGGGCTCACCACCGAGCTTCTCGTCGTTGATGACGGCCATCACCCAGCTCTGGTAGGCGGTCACCAGATCGGCGAACTCGAGCTCCGGGTCGTTGAGATCCAGGGGCATCAGGCGTCTCCAGGGACGTTGCCTCTGCAGTTTGCCCGCTGGCGGCGACCTTGGCGGGAAGATGGGCCGATGGCTTCCGATTCCCAGGCCTCAGCTGCGGCGCTGCAGGCCACCCTGTTCGACTTCGCCATCGCCGAACTGGTGCGTCAGCACCGCCAGAGCTTTGCGCCCCTGTGGACCCGCGACAGCTGGGCGAAACTGCTGATCTGGCTGGCGCTCAACTGCGGCGCCGGCCACGATCGTGACGACCTGGAGGCCTTCGCTGCCGCCCTGGGGCCGGTGCTGACCCGCCGGATGCGGCGCCTGTTCTTCGAGCGGGAGCTGGAGGATCTGGGTCTGCAAGTGATGGCGGATCCGGCCGAGCAGCAGGTGCTGGTGCTGCCCCTGGCGGGCGAGGGGCCGGTGGATCGGCAGGCGGCGGCAGCGGCCCTGGAGCAGCTGGGCCTGAGTGAGCGGGTGGTGGAGCCGGAGCGCTGGCAGGCCCTGGAGGCCGTGCTGGCGGTGCCCTGGGCCCAGAACGGGAACGGACACGGCGACGCCCCCGGCAGCGCGGGCGGCACGGACGGCACGGACGGCACGGACGGCACGGCTGGAGAGGGCCCATGCGCCTGATCGCCTCTTACCGGAATGCCGGCTACGAAGCCCTTGCCGATGGGGTGATCGCCTTCTTCGATCGCCGCCCCGACCTGCAGCGCCGCGGTGTGGCCTTCTCCTCAGGCGGCGCAGAGGGGCAGAGCACAGAAGGCCAGGGCACGGCAGCGGCCGGCGGCGACCAGGAGCCCGACAAGATCTCCACCGACATCAGCCTGGTGGCCATCGACCGCAGCGATCCGGAGGCCTTTGCCCTGGCGGAGGTGATCGTGCGCGGTGTGACCGCCGGCCTGAACCAGTACCTGAAAGAGCGTCCCTTGCTGCGCCAGTGCTGCCCGGAGCAGGCCCTGTTCGTCAACCCGATCTTCAACCTGCAGCGGTACGCCCCCGGGGAAGGCTTCAGGAGCTGGCACTGCGACTGGACCCTGAGCGAGGAGGCCACCGAGCCGAATCGCCGCGTGCTCGCCTGGATCCTCTATGGCAACAGCCTGCCGGAGGGGGGCACCGAGTTCCACTGGCAGGAGCACCACGAGGAGGCCGAGCGGGGCAAGCTCGTGATCTTTCCGGCCGGGCTCTCCCACATTCACCGGGGTCGGGTGAGTCCAACCCACACCAAAACGATCGCCACCGGCTGGATCAATGCCGGCCGGCTGGAGGATTACCTGGCGAGGCTGGCGGAGGGCTGAGCTGGGGCGCCGCCGAAGCAAGCGCAGGGACGGGGTCGCTTTGAGACCATGGGGCCACCGCCGGTGCACCGTTTCCATGGCCGAGGCCGCCCTGCCCAAGACCTACGACCCGGCCGGCACCGAAGCCCGCTGGCAGGCGGCCTGGGAAGCGGCCGGTGCCTTCCACCCCGATCCGAACGCGCCCGGTGAGCCCTTCTCGGTGGTGATCCCGCCGCCGAACGTGACCGGCAGCCTGCACATGGGCCATGGCTTCGAGACGGCCTTGATCGACACGATCGTGCGCTTCCAGCGGCTGCGCGGCAAAAACGTGCTCTGCCTGCCCGGCACCGACCACGCCTCGATCGCAGTGCAGTCGATCCTGGAGAAGCAGATCAAGGCCGAAGGCGGCAGCAAGGACGACCTGGGCCGTGACGCCTTCCTGGAGCGCGCCTGGAGCTGGAAGGCCGAGAGCGGCGGCACGATCGTGGGTCAGCTGCGGCGGCTCGGCTATTCGGTGGACTGGAAGCGGGAGCGCTTCACCCTCGATCCGGGCCTCAACAAAGCCGTGGTGGAGGCCTTCGTGCGCCTGCACGAGCAGGGGCTGATCTACCGGGGCGAATACCTGGTGAACTGGTGCCCGGCCTCGGGATCGGCGGTGAGCGATCTGGAGGTGGAGATGAAGGAGCTCGACGGGCACCTCTGGCACTTCCGCTATCCGCTCAGCGGCGGTGCCGCCGCCGATGGCACCGAGAGCGGTGCCGAAACCGTCGACCATCTGGTGGTCGCCACCACCCGGCCCGAAACCCTGCTGGGCGACACCGGCGTGGCGGTGCACCCCACCGACCCCCGCTACGCCGCCCTGGTGGGACAGACGATCACCCTGCCGCTGGTGGGCCGCACGATTCCGATCGTGGCCGATGAGCACGTCGATCCCGCCTTCGGCACCGGCTGCGTCAAGGTGACCCCCGCCCACGACCCCAACGACTTCGCCATCGGCTCCCGCCACGGGCTGCCGCTGATCACGGTGATGGCCAAGGACGGCACCATGAACGCCGCCGCCGGCCGCTTCGCCGGACTGGATCGCTTCGAGGCCAGGAAGGCGGTGGTAGCGGCCATGGAGGCCGAAGGCTTCCTGGTGAAGGTGGAACCCCACCGCCACAGCGTGCCGTTCTCGGATCGGGGCAAGGTGCCGGTGGAGCCGCTGCTCTCCACCCAGTGGTTCGCACGAGCCGAGCCGCTGGCGGCCCGCTGCCGCGAGGCCCTTGATCAAGGCGAACCCCGCTTCGTGCCCCAGCGCTGGGAGAAGGTCTACCGCGACTGGCTCACCGACATCCGCGACTGGTGCATCAGTCGCCAGCTCTGGTGGGGCCACCGCATCCCCGCCTGGTTCGTGGTGAGCGAGACCGGCGGCGTGATCACTGACGCCACTCCTTACGTGGTGGCCCGCGATGCCGCCGAAGCCCAGGCCAAGGCGGAAACTCAGTTCGGTGCAGCCAGCCGGGCGGCGGGCCGGAAGCTACAGCTGGAGCAGGACCCGGACGTGCTCGACACCTGGTTCTCCAGCGGCCTCTGGCCCTTCTCCACCCTGGGCTGGCCCGATGAAAGCAGCGCCGATCTGGCCACCTGGTATCCCACCAGCGTGCTGGTGACCGGCTTCGACATCATCTTTTTCTGGGTGGCGCGGATGACGATGCTCTCCGGCGCCTTTCTGCAGGAGGGCGAGGTACCGGTCGGCGGCCGCGACACCTGGATCCCCTTCCGTGACGTGATGATTCACGGCCTGGTGCGGGATGAAAACAACCGCAAGATGAGCAAGAGCGCCGGCAACGGCATCGACCCCCTGCCCCTGATCGAGCGCTACGGCGCCGACGCTCTGCGCTTCGCCCTGGTGCGCGAAGTGGCCGGCGCCGGCCAGGACATCCGCCTCGACTACGACCGCAAGGACGGCAGCTCCGCCACGGTGGAGGCGGCGCGCAACTTCGCCAACAAGCTCTGGAACGCCACCCGCTTCGCCCTGATGAATCTCGGGGGGGAGACCCCCGCCAGCCTCGGCAATCCCGATCCGGCTGCGCTGACCCTGGCGGACCGCTGGATCCTCTCGCGCCTGGCGCGGGTGAACCGCGAAACGGCCGAGCGCTACGGCAGCTACGGCCTCGGGGAAGCCGCCAAGGGGCTCTACGAGTTCGCCTGGAACGAGGTGTGCGACTGGACGATCGAGCTGCTCAAGCGGCGGCTCAATCCCCGCCCTGCCAGCGAGGCCTGCACCCCGGGCGAGCCGCTCAGCGCCGCAGCCCTGGCCGATCAGCGTGTGGCCCGCCAGGTGCTCGCCAAGGTGCTGACGGAGCTGCTGGTGCTGCTGCATCCGCTGATGCCCCACCTCAGCGAGGAGCTCTGGCACGGGCTCACCGGCGCACCCGAGGGCACCTTCCTGGCCCTGCAGCCCTGGCCCGCCGTGGACGAGGCCGCCCTTGACGCCTCCCTGGAAGCCCAGTTCGCCGAACTGATCGAGGCGATCCGGGTGGTGCGCAACCTGCGGGCCGTGGCCGGCCTCAAGCCCTCCCAACCGGCGCCGGTGGTGTTCGTCACCGGACGGCCGGAGCTGGCGGCGGTGCTGAACGCAGCCAGCGGCGACATCACCGCCCTCACCCGCGCCGCCTCCGTGGAGGTGCGCGATCCAGCTGCCTCAACCCAGGCTGCGGCGAGCGAACGCTGCCTCGCCGCCGTGAGCGGCGAACTGCAGGTGCTGCTGCCGATCGAGGGCCTGGTGGATCTCGATGCCCTGCGCGGCCGCCTCGAGAAGGACATCGCCAAGGCCGAGAAGGAGATCAAGGGCCTGGCCAGCCGCCTCGCCAATCCCAACTTCGCCGGCAAGGCTCCCCCGGAGGTGGTGGCGGAGTGCCGCGCCAACCTGGCCGAAGCCGAAGCTCAGGCGACGCTGGCCCGGGGGCGACTGGAAGGGCTGGGCTGAGCCCAGCCGCCTCTGGACACCGCCTGGGGGCAGGGCATCACCAGTACACCGGATCCCGGAAGGGCTCCACGCAGGTGGGGCGCTCCGGGATGGCGGGAATGCCCTCTGCCGTGAGCGAACGGCCGAGCCATCCCTCCGGCCGAGAGAGCTGCAGCGGCGGCTGGATCACCTCCTGCGCCAGAGGCCTGAATCCCGCTTGTCCATAGAAGGCGGGGTCGCCGTAGGTGAGCACCGCCGCCAGCGAGCGGCGCCTGAGCTCCTGCAGACCGTGATGGATCAGCCCCAGGCCGATGCCTTGGCGCTGATGGGCCGTGCTCACCGCCAACGGAGCGAGCAGGTCGATACGAATCTGATGCTGCGCAAAGTGCAGGCGGGTGAAGAAGAGGCAGCCCAGCAGGGAGCCTGCCTGCTGGGCCCCGAAGGCGATCACCTCCTGATCGTCGATCAGGGCGGACAGTGCAGAGGCAAGCCGGCCCACCAGCAAGCCTTCCTGCGCACCTTCGGAGGCTGTGAACACCTCGGTGAAGAGCTGGCTCACCACTTCCCGGCAGTCTCTGCCGAGAAGGCTGACCTCCCATTCCTGCATGGCGCGCTGGGCGCCTCGAGGAGGCCGCGGCTGCTCAGGGTCCGGCAGGGAGGCGGATTGCATTCCATGCGGCGTCATGCAAGAACCAGGGCCAGCGTCTTCAGTTGCCGAGCACGCTCAGGTCCTGCACCTTGCCGGAATTCGACACCAGGCAGCGCCACTTCTCATTGGTGGAGCCGCCGCGCACGCCGATCGCGTTGATGATCACCTCCGAGTTGGCCTGGGAGAACTCGCTGCGCACCACCTTGAGGTTGCGCACCTTGCCGGCGTATTGCGTGTTGATCGCAGTCATGCACGCTGATTTGGCCGCTTCGCTCACCGAGCTGGAACTGCTGCTGCGCGGGGCGGAGGGAACCACGGAGAGATCTTCCACCTTGCCGCTGTTCGACACCAGGCACCTCCAGGTTTCGTTCTCGCTGGTACCCCGCACGCCGATGGCTTTCACCATCACTTCGGAATTGGCCTGGGAGAACTCGCTGCGCACCACCTTGAGGTTGCGCACCTTGCCAGCGTATTGCGTGTTGATCGCCGTCATGCAGGCTGATGTGGCGGCGCTGGGCACTTCCGCCGTCCACGCATGGGGCGCGGAGAGGGCAAGGCCCAGCCCGGCAAGGAGGGCAACGCGGAGACCGACGTTCATGCCGACAACGACAGCAAGGGTTCAACTTACCCGGAGGGAGGAGGACCAGAGGCCCTCTGAATCCGTTGATTCATGGTTTCCTCGGAATCCTCCAGCGGGCGTGCTGACCGATCACAACCCTGCCGGCATAGCCACTGCACCCCCCGGCCACACCCGGCATGGCAGCCGATCCAACCGCAGCTCAGCCGGCCGCCGCCCCTCCGGAGCCCGGCTCTGGCAGACCCTCACCCACAAAAGTGCCTTCCTGTCGTGCGCCTGGGGCACCGGCGGCCAGAACGGCGGCTTCCGCGATGAACTGGGGGAACCGCTGCAGCGCTGCCTCAAGAGCGTGGAGGCGATCGGCGCCGAACTGCAACCGGCGGTGCCCCGCGAGGTGGCGGCCAGCTGATCAGCGAGGTGGAGTTCCTGGCGGAGCTGGCCCACCGCCGGAATGGCAGCGCTCCGATCGAATGGCGCCGCCAGCCGGCGCGAGTTCGAGGTGACCGGCCGGGTGTTCCACGAGCCGCGCTTCCCAACCCCCAGCGGCCGCGCCCAGCTCGCCGTCACGCCCCTGCCCGACCTCACCCTGCCGGGCCCGGAGCACTTCGGCGGCCTGGCGGAAGGCGAGCGGGGCCTGGTGCTCAGCCTGATCACCGCCCGCAGCTACGGCCAGCACAACACCGTGGTGTACAAGACCGGCGACCAGTACCGCGGCATGCCGCACCGCCACACTCTGCTGATCAATCTCGAGGATCTGGCCGCCAGCGGTCTGCGGGCCCATGAACGCGTCTTGGTGCAGGGCGAGGCCGGCGCCCTGGAGGGGATCGAGCTGATCCCCGGCTCGATCCGCCGCGGCGCGGGGCTGATGTTCTACCCCGAGGCCAATGTGCTGATGCGGCCGCACAAGGATCCCGAGAGCGGCACACCTGCCTTCAAGCGGGTGCCGGTGCTGGTTAAAGGTTGCGCTGCTTCACCCCCCAGCCCCCGAAGTACAGAACAGCCCTGTAGTAGAGCCAGGCCAGAGGAAAGCGCCGCTCCTTGAGCATGTCGTAGAACTGGCGATCGATCTCCCGCTTGGGAATCGGAACATCCTCGAGATACTGATAGAACGCATCGTGAACCAGGGAGGCGTGATAGGTGAGCGACTTCCCGGTCTCAATGTCGATGTGTCCGTCTGGCGTGCCCAGAATGAAGAGGCCGAGCACACTGAACTTGGGCGTGCAGCCATCCCAGGCGTAGCCGGTGGCATTGGCCTTGATCGTAACTGTTCCATCCGGCTCCAGCCGCAGCCATTCGGCGTGAAACGTTTTACCCCGATGGATGCTCTGGAATACGAAGTCTTCCCGGATCTTGTAGATCCAGGGATAGAGCCTCTCGCGGCCCGGGAATCGATCACGTGGGGCCGGACAGCCGAGAGCGGATGGTTCCATCGTGGTCTGGGGAGCAGGCCTCCCTCCAGGGCGGGGCAGTGATGCTCTTTACCCTAGGGGGAACTGAGAAGATTCACCAAGGATCGAGATATCTGGATCTTCCTCAAAGATCATTCGAAGCCTTTCCTGCAGCCGGGCGATCTCGGAAGAAGATTCCTGCGCCCGAGCGCCAAACCAGGGCCATCGACTGGCGAGGGGCGTAAGCACGGTGACACAGAGATCAAGATCTTCCGAATCATCGATGGTTCTGCCGTAGATCCCAATCCCACAGACCCTTCCCAGGCCCAGGATCTCCACCCACCATCCCCAGTCTTCGCAGGTGAAGAACGGAACCGCATACCCCCGAGCCGTGAGCTGCGCCTGCAGATAGAGGGCACAGGCCTTGCCGTAGGTGCCTTCATTCACCAGCTCCTGATCCTCACCGGGGAGCATCCGCAGCCCGGCTGATCGGATGTGCAGGAAGGGAAGGACATCCATGCGTGCTTAGCATTGCGCGAGTTCTCAGGTGCCGCACGGCAGAGATGGCCAGCCGGCCGGGGTGGACTGCCCTGCAAACCCAGCTCCCTCTGTGCCCGGCTGGCGACGAGGAGGGGCACCCTCGACAGGGCCACAGGAGTATCAAATACCTTAGCAATGATACTCATCGGAAGGCATTGAAACCTTGGTGCAGTCTGCCGGTGATGGGACCCGCTTCGGTGAGGTGCGTTCAGGCCAAACGGACCCCATCACCCGAGCCCTGCGCATCCTGGGCCTGGCCGCAAGGGTCGGGCCGATCGGCGAACACGCCCCTGGTATTGCCAACGAAAGATCAAAAACCAACGGCGCCACGGTGCTGACGCTCACCGCGAAGACCATTCGACGCCGAAACGCGCGGCATCAGAACGTCGGAAAGGAATCGATCGGCAGACTCCTTGGAATCCCAGATCGTCACGATCAGAACACCATCATCGGATTGACCGGCAAAATGATGGAGCTGCCCTTCCGGCAAGCCCTCACCGGGATGAACTGCGGCAATCTCGTCCCTGTACTCTTGCTCGCTGGCGCCAGGGAAGAAGTCAGACAGGATATAGGTCATCAAGACTCCGATTCTTGCTTGCATCGTCTTGCCTTTGACTTGATCTGTCAAGCCAGATGGCGCTTCTCCCGCTTCCGTTTACATCGGCCGGTGAAAGTTTCCTGTTGGCAGCCTTGCCCAGATTGACGCTTGACAAGAGGGCCTTGATCACAGTGATCTGTTCTGGCAGGCCAGGCCTGTGGATCGAGTACGGGTTGATCTGAATCTGAGCCTTTGGGCGGCGTCGGGTGCCGCCCTACAGCAACGACCCCTGATGGTCCATCGGCTCCAGCTGCGCTG
This sequence comes from Synechococcus sp. CCY9202, assembly GCF_034931685.1. Classification (NCBI taxonomy): domain Bacteria; kingdom Bacillati; phylum Cyanobacteriota; class Cyanophyceae; order Synechococcales; family Synechococcaceae; genus Synechococcus; species Synechococcus sp. CCY9202. The sequence continues at coordinate 13,369 of NZ_JAYGID010000081.1, read as the reverse complement.
GCTCGGCCCGCTCCTCCGCTTCACCCGCCTTCACATCCAGGGCCTGCTCGATCACCCGGTCAGTGAGGGCATCGAAGTAGGCCGAGAGGGTCTGCTGCAGCTCCTGGAATTCCGGCCAGAGCGTCTCATTCACGAAGGGGCGGCTCAACCGCGCCATCACCGTGGTGCGCCGCTGGCCGCGATACCGGTAAGGCTGGATGCCGTAGCGCCGCAGCAGGGCCACGAACAGGTGCCGCGACCACTGGTCAGCCAGGGAAAATCGGAACTCCACCGGGGGCTCCTCGGCCGCCAGTTCCCGCAGACGGCCCTGGATGCGCTCGCGGGCCCGCTCGGCCGCCATCCGCTCGCCGTCTGTGCCAGGCCTGGAGAACAGGGCCTCGATCCGCCGCAGTTTTTGCACCAGCTGCTCTTCCGGACCGCCCGGTGGCGCGCTCACGGTTCGTGGACCGGAGGCAAAGCCTCGGCTGGCTCCTGAGGTGGTGGATCGCTCGCGGCGGCCGATGGTGGTCGACTCCCAGATTCAGCTCAGTCACCGTAGGTGCATCCGAGGTGCGGTCGGCCCAGCTGAGCTCGCCTATGCGCGCAGTGATCTCGAGCTGGAGATCGAGCGGGTGATTCTTGCGGCCGCCCCTACAGACCCTTCCTGTCCAAGGCATCGGCCAACCGGGTCACCGCCGAAGCCAGCTGGGCCTGAGTATCGGGAGGTGCCACCGCCTCCTCCTTGCGTTTGGTGGCCTCGATCGCCCGCACGATCAGGAACACCACGAAGGCGATCACCAGGAAGTTGATCAGCGCCACGATCACGGCGCCGGCCGGCCAGGCGTTGATCGAGTCGACCTGGGCAGCCTTGAGCGCGGGCTCCAGCAGGCTGGTCATCACCAGGCTCACGACTGCGTCGACCACCTTGCCGAAGGCGCCGCCGATCACCACGGCTACAGCAAGGTCAACCACATTGCCCTTGTTGATGAAGGCCTTGAAATCGGCAAGGAAACTGGAGCGACGCGGGGCCATCAGCCGAACATCCGGGGGACTCGCGACAACCTACCGGTCGGAAGAACGGACAACCCTCTAGGGGGGAACTCAGATGATTCACCAAAAATCGTGACTTTCTGGATCGACCTCGAAGATCATTCGAACCAGTTCCTGCAGCCGTGCAATCTCGGGCGAAGAGTCCTGCGCTTGAGCGCTAAAATCAGGCCCATCGACTGGCGCTGGGCGTGAGTACGGTGACACAGAGATCAAGATCTTCGGAATCATCGAGGGTCCTGTCGTAGATCCCAATCCCGCAGATCCTTCCCAGGCCCTGGATCTCCACCCACCAACCCCAGTCTTCGCAGGTGCAGAATGGAACCGTATACCCCCGAGCCGTGAGCTGCGCCTGCAGATAGAGGGCACAGGCCTTGCCGTAGGTGCCTTCGTTCACCAGCTCCTGATCCTCACCGGGGAGAATCCGCAGCCCGGCTGATCGAACGTGCAGGAAGGGCTGGGCATCCATGCGTGGTTTGGATTGCTCGAGTTCTCTGGTGCCCCACGGCAGAGATGGCCAGTCGGCCAGGGATCTGAATGAACAGGCCTTTGAGGGCATCAAGGTTGCGGCGCCGGACTTCACTGATGCGGCTGTGATCAGGTTGCTGATTACCGGTCAGCACGCGGAACGCCAGATCCTCGTAGCAGGCGTAAAGCAGCCGCATCGTCAACCGCTGCGCGGAAGCCTGCGGCTACATCCGCGGATCAAAGCCCTTCTCCCCGCGGGGATCCTTGGCCAGAGCGGGGATCAAGACCTGTGAGAGAGCCAGCGCATCGACCAGATCCAGCCGGAACTACACCCGGTGGTCATCCGGGAGCCAGTCACTCGGTGATGGCGGCAGCAAGGTGGTCTGCTCCGGCTGCCATGGACGGAAGAACCTGGGCTTCTGCACACCGTATTCTCTCGCCCGAATCCATTGCAGTCACTGGGATCTGGGCAGATTACGGGGCGTCTGTGAAGAGGCTGAGTGCGATCGTTCTCCAGCCGCTGTGGCGGCCTTGTTCCCCGATGAGGTGGCCATCGATGGGACGCAGGCCCAGGTCAGGATGGGCAGCGCCCCGACTGAAGCTCCGCAGAGCGACACCGTTGCTTGGCCCTGCAGCCTGGCGCCGCCTCATCAGGCAAGGGCACTCAACCCCGGGGGCTGTGGGTCACGGGCACGGGAATCGCGAGCAGGTCGCCAACGTCGCCAGACGACACAGTCGAGTCGGAGGCAGCGACAACGCTCATGTCATCGAGCACTGCCGGGATGATGCCGGCATCAAAGGAGAAGCGGCCAGGGCCGTTGAACAGCAGCGCAAGGCTGCCGCCCAGGTACAGCAGCACCAGCTCGAGCACGTAGATGTTGAAGCCGGCGGTGGAGATGTGCTGGTAGGCCGCCACGGTCATCGTGCCGCTCAGGGCCAGGGCGCCGAGGGGTGTGAGCAGGCCAAGGATCACCAGCCAGCTGCCGATCAGCTCGGAGAAACCGGCGGCATAGGCGAAAAACAGCGGGAAGGGCAGATGCAGCGAGGCCACATAGGTGTTGGCGAATTGCTGGGGATCGGCGAGCTTCTCCTGGCCGTGGTGAATCATCAGGGCGCCGATAGTGAGCCGCAGCAGCAGCAGACCGAAGGACGCCATGGGGCCGGGCCTCAGATAGGCCTTCACCGCGGGAGCCAGCGCCGTGAGCCGAGCCGGAGGGGCAAAGCTGGTGACGGACTTGCCGAGGGCGACGAACCACAGGGCGAAGCAGGCGGCCATGAAGGCCACGAAGAGCTCGAGCAGGGTGGACGTGGACACTGGGAGGAAACGTTTGCAAAAATCATGGCAAGCCTTATGAAGGAACGTGAAGCGCCGGGTGCGCGGCCGGGCCAAGTCACAGCAGGCCATCCGAGCAACAGATCGGTGGCGGAGACCTCGCGGAGGTCCCGCCGAATCGCCAGGATGTAACAGATCCGTTACAAGCCGATGACCGCTGGCGAGCTGTTCCTCGAGAGCCTCAGTTCCGGGGTGATCACCCAGGCCGAGATCGACTGGCTGGTCAGCCAGCAGGGTCGCTTTTCGAGGTCCGAACAAGCGGCGATGCAGCGGCTGGGACGGCTGCTGGATCATGGGCAGATCCAACTGGGGTGCCGAATTGCACCGCACTGGCAAGGGAAACGGCAGGTGCTGCGCGAGTGGTTCGAGCCGCTGGGCCTGCGGCGCAGATCCTCCCTGCTCCGAACCACCTGACGGCAAGGCCAGCATCAGGTGGCGTCCTTCCAGCCAGGTGGAACCAGCCGCTTGCCCCTCACGTTGCTGAGACTGGAAAGATCGCAAGCATGCAACACCCCATCCCCTTGCAACTGTCACGCAGCCTGCTGGGTGCCGCAGGGATTTCAGCGTCATTGCACAATCTTGAGAGAATTCCCACCAGGAATCGATTACTCATTGTCAGCAACCACCGCAGTCTTTTTGATGCTCCCCTGCTGATGACGGCGATCAGTCGGCCGGTGCGGTTCGTCTATCACTATTACATGAGTCAAGTGCCGCTACTGCAGCAGGCAATGATGCTGATGGGCGCCTTCCCGCTCGAGACTGGTCAAGGAAGGCAGTCGTCATTCTTTCTGAAGTCAGCAAGGTTTTTGCAAGACAATCAGGTGGTAGGCGTGTTTCCCGAAGGCGCGGATCCGATGGTGAAGGTCAACGCCCCCCATCAGCTGAGCCCGTTCCACAGGGGTTTTGCCCATCTTGCCCTGAGGGTGCCGGTGGATGACCTGGCGATTCTGCCAGTTGCCATCGCTTCAAGGGATGAAAAGCAGGGAAAGCTTGCACCACTTGAATGGTTTCGGCGTTTCGATCCATCGGAAGCACTGTTTCAAGGTGATGGCTGGCATTCTGCGGTCGTCTATCGCCATGTTGATGTTTTCTTTGGCTATCCTCTGCTGATCGATAAGGGTTTGCGATCCCGCTATCGAGGCAGCAGCGGAGCCACTGTTGTCAGAGAAATCACCCAGGTCTGCTGGAGCCAGATTGCTGAATTCTTGGCTCACAGACGCTGCTGATGAGGCTTCCAGATTCATGATCACCACCTCCAAGATTTTACGGCTGATCCCTTGCACGCCTGCAACACCATCTCGGCCGTTGTTTGTCTTTTTGCCGGGCATGGACGGCAGCGGCACCTTGCTGCAATCCCAGGTTGCCGGACTCAGCCCGCACTTTGATATCCGCAGTCTGTCCATTCCCCCAGACGACCGCACAGGATGGGGCGAACTGACCGAGCGGGTGGCCACTCTGATCAGGGTGGAGCAGCAACGGCATCCTGGCCACACGACCACAGTTTGTGGCGAATCGTTTGGAGGTTGTTTGGCGTTGAGCCTGATCTCGCGCTTTCCAGACCTGTGTGACCAGTTGATTCTGGTCAATCCCGCTTCATCAGCCGGGCGACAACCATGGATCAGTGCCTGCAGTTCGTTGACTCAGCTGTTGCCGGCACCGCTCTACCGACTCTCCACCCTCAGTCTCTGCAATCTTTTGATTGCATCCCACCGGGTCAGCAGGCCACGACGGCAGCGGCTGCTGGCTGCCATGCAGGCAGTCAGCCCCCAGAGTGCCGCCTGGCGATTGGCATTGCTCCGGCAGTTTCGTCTGGAGGATCTTGCAATCGATCGCGTTCGTCAGCCTGTTCTGATCCTGGCCTCAGGAGCGGATCGCCTCCTCCCTTCCCAGCACGAGGCGTGGCGATTGGAACGCTGTCTTCCGAGGGCAACGACCCTGCTGCTTCCCGATAGCGGGCATGCGTGCCTGATAGAGAGTCAGGTCCATCTATCTGCCATCCTCAAGTCGCAGGCTCAGTGGTCTGATCGGATGTCACTCACCCGGGCGATGGGCGCGCCAGTCCAGCCTGCCGCAGTTCTCCGGTAGCCCCCGGCGGCCCTGGCGATGCCTGCAACCACGTTGCCGAGCTCAGGCGCATCGCCAAAACCCTGCTCACGGCCTGGCACCTGCAGTCTGATATGACGAGGTCCTGCGGTGGGTCTGCTGGCGCTGAGTGACCCGGTGGGTCTGCTCAGCGTGGTGGGCCAGGCCGGTGCCGGAAGCGGGCCCCGACTACGGCGCCTCAGTCGTTTGGCGGTGCTCACCTATGGGGCTGTTCTGCTCGTGGCCTGCTGGTGGGGGCCGGGGCTGCTCGGCTTGTTCGGCATCAGCCTGCAGGCCTTCCGAATCGCTGGGGGGCTGATCCTGCTGCCCCTGGGGTTGAGGCTGCTGGAGGGTCAGCCGGTGTTGCAGGGAAGTGGCCTGGCAGACGATCCGGCAGCGGCGATTGTGCCGATCGGGGTGCCGTTGATGGCAGGTCCCGGCACCATCTCACTGGTGGTGGCGGAAGCCCCAGAGGCCTGGACCGGGCGACTGCTGGTCAGCCTTGTGATCTGCGCGATGGCGATGGGACGCTTCCTGTTCCTGCTGCTGACGCCGCGGCTGTGGCAATGGCTTGGTCAGACCCGCGAACGGGTGCTGCAGCGCCTGATGGGGCTCCTGATCACTGCCGTGGCGGTGCAGATTCTGGTGAACGGGCTGAAGGGTTGTTTCCCCATCCTGGCCTGAGAGGATCTGGCAAGGCTGGACAATGAACACTGCCTTCCAGCGGTGATCCGGAGTGCCATGGCTGCCGAAGTGGTGATCGGGAGGAAAACGCTGCGATTGGCAAGGCCCAGCGATGTGACTGTCGCGCAACGCGTGGCGGCCCATCTGCAACGCCGCATCGCTGAAGACGACTGGCGTCCCTACCGGAGCAGAGAGGATGCGGTGCGAGCCTGGAGCCGACTGAGCGGCATCCGTCTCCAAGTGATGCAGGCCCTGGGCCTGCTGCACGAGGCCTGAACCTCTGGTGCAGCTCAGCTGCCAGCCAGTTCCAGTTCCGCTCGCGCTGGTGGTGCTGCAGCAGAGCGAGGCCTACGTCACCGCTGAGGGCGAGACCTTGAGCAGCGTGGCGGCCAAGCCGAATCTCAGCCTGAGCCTGCTGTGGCAATTCAAGCCGGAGCTGGCCAGCTGGCCCAGCGAGGAACCGATGCCGGCTGGCACCACCCTGCTGCTGCCCGTTTACCGCTCCACCACGCCGATCCCGGCCGGCCTGCAGCTGCTGGTGCCGGGATTCAAGCTCTCCAGCCCGCTGCCGGCGGGGGAATGGATCACCCTGCCGGCCCGGCGCTCCCACCATTCAGGCACCCATGCGGGAATCCGCCATGTCCCAACCGCTTCACATGGCGTTACAGTTGTCGTAACGAACTGAAACACTCATGACTGATCCCGCTCCCCGCTTCGGGTTTGTCGCCTTCGCCGAGACCTGGAACGGCCGCCTGGCCATGCTGGGCTTCGTGATCGGCCTTGCCACCGAGCTGCTCACCGGCCAGGGCATCCTTCAGCAGATCGGGCTCGGTTGATCGCCATGAGCACCGACTACTCCGCCGCCATCACCGCCGTCGTCGCCCTGGTGGTGCTGCTCACCGGCATGACCGCCTTCGTTCTGACCCGCCCCAGCGATCTCGCCCCCACCCCCCAGCGATGACCGGCACTCTCGCTCTCCTGCTGATCGGCGCCTGGATCACAGGTGCCCTGCTCCAGCCCCGACCGGCCGACTGAGCCATTCGTCCAAGACCACCATCCACCGCACCGGAGCTCCCATGACCAACACCCCTGCCAACGACAAATGGTTCGAGAACCGCGCCGAGCAGCTGATTCACATGGAGCAGCTCAAGCGCGCTGAACTGTTCAACGGCCGCGCCGCCATGCTCGGGATCGTGATCGGCATCGTGGTGGAAGGCCTCACCGGTTCTGGAATCGCCCATCAGATCGGCCTCGGCGCCCTGGTGGATGGCTACGCCGCCTGCCGCACCCAGTTCCTGCCCTTCTGCTTCTGAGCTCCTGCTCCGCTCAAGCTTCCCACCACCCCCGGCAACCCCGGGGGTTTTTGATGGCCACCACTCCCCTCTCACTCCTATGACGGGCAACCTCGAGGTCATCGGCTTCCTGTTCACCTAAGTGCTGGGCTGGGGCGGCGGCGGGGTCTGGTTCTACCGGCGCTGGACGCGGCCCGTCACCCCGAACCGTTGATCCGCTGGGGCCTTTTGGCCGACTCGATCAGCAGGTTGCGCAGCAGCTCCGTGGTGCTGATCAGCAGGTGGGCCATCCAGGTGCCGGTCAGCTTGGGTTCCGCGATGAGATCGCCGCGGCAGCGACCGATGGCCTGTTCGATCTCCGCCAGCTCCCGGCCGATGTTGCGCACCATCGCCTCGGTGGTCTCACGGGGCGCGGGGCGGGGTGGTGTCTGCATCTGTCCCACTCTGCGGCAGTGCTCAGCCAAAGCGGTAGTGCTTACGCACCGGGGCGTGCACCTCCCAGGTGCAGCTCAGCCCGGCGTCAAACACCACCAGATCACCGACCCCAAAGCGCACCGGCTTACCGCCATCGGGGGTGACCGTCACATCCCCCTCCAGCAGCAGGCAGGTCTCCTGCTCGTCGTAGGTCCAGGGAAAGGTACTGACCTCACATCCCCAGGTCGGCCAGCTCGTCACGCCCAGGCTGGCCAGCTGAGCCGGATCTGGATTGGACGTAACCGTGATGCCGGAGGCCATGGCTGTCTGCTTGAGAACCAGAGGCCATTGTCTGCTTCCAGCATGACACTCCTATGGACTGTCAAGCCCCGCCTCACCTCCGTCATCGGCTGGTGGTTGCCCGGTACTTGAGGGGTACGACAGCTGAGCCAGGATCGAACCGATAACGCCTTGCCCATTCTGTGGAGCCGATCACTACATCGAACCTGCTTCTCCTCTTGGAGACTATCGATCGGGTACGAAACGACGTGGATGCCCCGCGTTTGCCGCTTGAGGAATTGACCGAGACCACGTTCACTCTGGTGGCCGAGCATAGGGCGCTGACGCAGATCATCGATGCTGCAGAAGGCCTGATCGAGCTGGCTTCCCATCCCAGCAGGCTAAAAAAAGCGCCACCGATGCCGACGCCGTGTTAGTACGCGATCCCAGCGGCACCCCTGAGCTGCAGGAGATCGGGATCCTGGAGCTTCTGCAGCGCCATCCCTGTCGCGGCAGCGAAGCCCGGATGATCTCCTTGGCCTGCTGATGCCACCGCAGCGGGCAGGGAAGAAGGCCTCCGACTTCATCCGCTCCTGGTTGTCGCCGACTGCCACGACGAGGGTGGCGGAGATATCCACACCCACCCCGTCGGTGTTGCGCAGCTCCGGGCAGTGCTGCATCGTCAGTCGATCCAGCTGCTGGATGCGGCGGGCGAGGTTGCGCAGGGCCATCTTGACGGCGGCCAGCGGTGTGCTGATCTCTCCAGAACGCAGACCGCTGCAGCATTCCACCAGCTCCTTGCCCTAGAGCCGCTGCAGGCGTTCCGGCAACGCTGCCGCTGCCGTCACGACGATGGCGTGCAACTGATGGAGGGCCGCGGTGCGGTTGTCGGTGGCTGAATCCTTGATCACCTTGAGCATGCGGATCATCTCCACCAGGTCATGTCCTGCCTTGGGAATGACGATCAATTGGCCGTCAATGAAGCAGCGCGCAGCAGAGACCGGCGCCGTGGCAACCGGTACCCTCCAAGGAACACCGGGCGACTCCCAAACTCAGCAGCCCAACGCATCCGCTCCCGGTAGCCGCTGCGTTTGGCAACCAGCTTGAGGCTGCTCAGCCGGCCGCCATTGGCTCTGCGCTCATGGCGGCTGGGAACGGGAGGGGGTGCAACCAGCCGGGCAGACGGACAGGCCATTGACGGGACGGGAACGTCGGACTGCTATGGGGTCACGGGACTCCCCAGTTGGTTGCCCCACCGCACGGACCGACAGGTGCGCTGGGCGGCGTGCGAGCCGATTTGTGGACCCTTCAAGACCTCTGCATCGAGAACTGGGGGCCTGCCTGACAACCCCCATCTGCAGCGGCTCCTGCGGCCGTCTCCTACAGCCCCTTGCGGTCGAGCGCCTCGGCGAGCCTTGTCACCGCCGAAGCCAGCTGGGCCTGAGTATCGGGAGGTGCCACCGCCTCCTCCTTGCGTTTGGTGGCCTCGATCGCCCGCACGATCAGGAACACCACGAAGGCGATCACCAGGAAGTTGATCAGCGCCACGATCACGGCGCCGGCCGGCCAGGCGTTGATCGAGTCGACCTGGGCAGCCTTGAGCGCGGGCTCCAGCAGGCTGGTCATCACCAGGCTCACAACTGCGTCGACCACCTTGCCGAAGGCGCCGCCGATCACCACCGCTACAGCAAGGTCAACCACATTGCCCTTGTTGATGAAGGCCTTGAAATCGGCAAGGAAACTGGAGCGACGCGGGGCCATCAGCCGAACATCCGGAGGACTCGCGACAACCTACCGGTCGGATGAACGGACAACCCTCACGGCAGCATCGGTGGCAATGGCGTGTCAGCGATGGCGCCAAGATCAGTGGAACCCTTCCAACAATCCATCCGCCAGGCTCACCGGTATCCCCTTCAGGCTCGCCTTCACCCATGCCCGAGGCTCCGGTCCAGTCCGCCCGCATCCGGCACGCCCCCTGGTGGACCCGGGCCTTCCATGGCTTCAACCTGCTGGTGCTGGTGGTGATGGCGGCCAGTGGCCTGCAGATCTACAACGCCAATCCCGTGTTCGGCGGCCGCGAAGGCGCCACCATTCCGGATCTGTTGACGCTGGGGGGCTGGCTGGCGGGGGGGCGCGACTGGCACTTCGGGTTCATGGGGCTCTACGCCCTCAACCTCGGCGTCTGGATCGCCCTGCTGCTGGTCCAGCGGCGGCGGCGGCTGGCCCAAGCCGGTGATCTGAGCACCCTCAAGGGCAGCGGCAACGCTGGCAAGCGCCAGCTGGCCAGCCACCGGCTGGTGTACAGCCTGATGCTGATCCTGCTGGGCTTCAGCCTGATCACCGGCCTGGCGATGTACAAGCCGGCCCAGTTCTGGTGGCTTTCGGGCCTGTTTTCCTTCGGGGAGTCCTTCGGTGTCACCGCCTGGCAGACCCTGCGGGTCTGCCATTTCGCCACGATCCCTGCCATCGCTCTGTTGCTGATCGCCCACGTGCTGTTGTCGTGGCGGATCGGTGGGATGCGGCTGCTGCGCTCGATGCTCGCTTGAGTGCAGGCCCGTCTGAATCTCCATGCCCGCCTGAGCCCTGCCATGCCCAGCACACCCGTTCTCAGCCGCCGCAAGCTCCTGGGCCTGGGCATCTCCGGTGGCTCCTCGCTGCTGCTGGGCGGTTGTGCGCTCAATGACCTCAGTTCCTCGGTGGGCGACGCCACCCAACCCCTGAACGAACGTCTCGAAGCCCTGCTGCAGGGTCGGGGGCCGGTGCCGCTGTTCCGGCCCGATCAGGTGGATCCGGCTGCCCTGCTGATCAACAGCTTCAATGGAGTGCCCAGGCTTGATCCCAACAGCTACCGCCTGCGGGTCGATGGCCTGGTGAGCCGTCCCCAGAGCCTGGGTCTGGCGGCTCTGGCGGCCCTGCCCCAACACACGTTGGTCATGCGCCACGTCTGCGTGGAGGGCTGGTCGGCGATCGTGGCCTGGTCGGGCGTGCGCCTGGCCGATGTGCTCAGCCTGGCGGGGATCTCGCCCCTGGGGGGCTACGTGGAGATCAGCTCGGCCGATCAGTATTTCTCCAGCTGGGACCGGGCCTCGGCCCTCCACCCCCAGACCCTGCTGGCCACGGGCATGAACGGCGCGCCCCTGCCGGCGGCGAACGGGGCCCCGGTGCGGATCGCCACCCCGATCAAACTGGGCTACAAGCTCAGCAAGTGGGTCACGGGCCTGCGGGTGGCCTCCAGCCTGGGCGAGCGCCGCGGCACCTGGGAAGACCAGGGCTACGAGTGGTTTGCGGGGCTCTGAGGTCCGCCGCCTGATCAGTGCGTGGCGGAGGGGTTGTCCATGTCCCCAGAATGCTGCGTTCCCGGGCTCGTGCCATGGATGCCTCCGGCCTGCTCGAGCAGATCCTTCCCGCCCTGCGCTCCCCCGCCGGCGCCGTGGCCTTCGTGCCGCTGTATGCCCTCTGGGTCACGCTGCTGCTGCCCGGCGTGTGGGCCTCGATGCTGGCGGGCGCCCTCTACGGCACCTGGTGGGGCAGCGTGGTGGTGTTCGTGGGCGCCAGCCTCGGGGCGGTGGCCGCCTTCCTGCTGGGCCGCCACTGGCTGCGCGACTGGGCCCGCCGGCGGCTGGCGACGGTGCCGAAGCTGCAGGCGATCGAGGTGGCCGTGAGCCGCGAGGGGCTGCGCCTGGTGCTGCTCACCCGCCTGTCGCCGGCATTTCCCTTCAGCCTGCTGAACCTGGCCTACGGGCTCAGCGAGGTGAGCCTGCGCGACTACTGCATCGGCCTGATCGGCATCCTCCCTGGCACCGTGCTCTTCTGTGCCCTCGGTGCCCTGGCCGGCGACGTGGCCCGCTTCGGGGACGTGCTGCACGGCCAGGCCGATGCCGGCACCTGGGCCCTGCGGATCCTGGGCGTGATCGCCACGGTGGGCTCGGTGTGGGTGGTGGGCAGGGCGGCCCGGCGGGCGCTGGAGCAGCAGGAATCCAGCTGAAGCACCTCGCGCCAGGATCCCTGCCCGGGTTCAGGGCCCGGTCTGCACGTCCGGATCGGGCAGGGGCCAGTCGCGGATCGCTGCGATCAGCACGAACCAGGCCAGCCGCAGCCTGGCCGGCAAGCCGGGGCGCGAGGCGAGCTCCAGGTAGCTGGCCCGGCCGCACTCGGTCTTGATCCAGCGGAAAACGGCCGGAGGGACAGGCGGGGGCGCAGAGGAGGCAGGAGGTCTGGGCATCGGACAAAGAGACGGTCAAATCAGAAGCGGCAAGGGCCGCATGCGCCAGGTTGGCCTAAGAGCCTGCTGAAAAAGTCCCGAGGTCGCCATGACTTGAGTCTGACCTCTGGGCGCAGCGCCCGTGAACACTGGGCTCGGAGTCAGGCGTTCCCGGGCTGAATGGCCCTTGAAGGGGTTTTTCAGCAGTCTCCTAAGAGTTCGCTGAAAAACCATGTCCTGTCTGCGACATGGGTCAACCGCTCAGTCGTGATCAGAGCTCAACAGGAGCTCAGCAGCTCTCTGTCCTCCCTCCTGGATTCTGCGGGTGGGCCCACCGGCACGCCTCTGGCCCTGGAATCGCTCTGATCCAGCTCAGCACAGGGCTCAGTGCATCAAGGAACACAAGCCGACATGTCAGCAAACACCTTTGCCAGAATAATTTCAGGCTCTTAAACAGTTGTTAGTGATCACAAGGCGGGGCCTCTGAGAGCTTTAAGAGCCTAGGATTTCATCCATGGTCACTTCATCAAACGGCTTCTTCGGTCTGAATCAAGCGCTGCATGGTGGACGTGGACGCCGGAGGTCATTCTCCTTCGATCGATTTGAGGACAAGCTTTCCAGGTTTGCTCGCAGGTTCCGTTTCAATGCGGACCCTGCCGATCCCTTACTTGGCAGTCTCGATCTTTCGCCAGACGGCACCACTGGCGAACAGCTCCAGACCGAGATCTCTGCCTATGTGCGACTCGGCAAGAAGCTGTTTCTGCTCTCCTCGGGGGGAGGTCAAACGCTTCAGATCACCGATGCAACCAATCCGGCCTCGCCGCAACTGGTGGAGCGCCGGAGCTACGGCGGTGCCTACAACAGCACCTCAGTGGCGGCCTACGGAAACCTGGTGGCTGTGGCCCTCACGCCGGCGGACTACGACGACATCCCCTCCAAGGGCCTGGTGCGCTTTTTCCGGATGGGGAGGAACGGCCGGCTCACCCAGTTGCGCGATGTGGAAGTCGGCTATCTGCCTGACGGCATCACCTTCAGCAAGGATGGACGCCAACTGGTAATCGCCAATGAGGCCCAGCCCAGCGGTGACTACGGCATCGATCCTGCGGGCTCGATTGGCATTATCGACATCAAGGGCTCCAGACTCAGCCCTCGCTTCAACTATACGGATCTCAGCTTTGACGGCCTGGATCTACCCACTGGCCTGCGCATCTCCGGCCCCGACGGCACCACCGCATCCCAGGACATCGAGCCAGAGTACATCAGCATTCTCGGTGACAAAGCCTACGTCACCCTTCAGGAAAACAACGGCGTGGCCATAGTTGATCTGAGGACCCGCCGCATCGTGGCGATTCACGAACTGGGCTCAGTCGATTACAGCCAGTTGGCCGTAGATCTCTCCGACAGAGATGGCAGCAACGGTGGCGAGGACTTCCTGCCCCAACTGGGACAGGATTTTGTCGGCTGTACCCGTTCAGGGGCCGTGACGTAGCAGCGCAGCATTCCACCCCTGATCGTTGATCAACGAGCGACCACAGACACCACGATCGATGACAGCCGATTCAGGGATTCGGCAACAGCGATGGCATCTCG
>NZ_JAYGID010000080.1:0-1054 GCF_034931685.1 Synechococcus sp. CCY9202 | reverse complement strand
CCGGTAACCAGCAGCCGGACCACAGCCGCATCAGCGACTTCCGCCGCCGCCATCTCGGAGCCCTGGAGGAGCTGTTTGTGCAGATCCTGCGCTTGTGTCAGAAGGCCGGCATGGTGAGCCTGGGGCAGGTGGCGCTGGATGGCACCAAGGTGAAAGCCAATGCCTCCAAGCACAATGGCCATGAGCCACCAGCGGATGCTCAAATCCGAGAAGCAGTTGGAGCAGGAGATCAGGGAGCTGCTGCGCAAGGCCGAGATCCTCGACGCCCAGGAGGATGGCCGCTACGGCAAGGGCAAACGCGGCAGCGACCTGCCTGAGGCACTGCGCCGCCGAGAAGACCGGCTGGAGAAGATTCGCCAGGCTCGCCGGGAACTGGAGGCTGAAACCGCGGCTGCCGCTGCACGGGAACGACAGGAGCAGGCGGCAGCGGCCGCGAAGGCCGCGGAAGAGGCGCCCGAGCCGCAACGGCAAGAATGCAGCAAGACAGCCGATCGCGTAGTCGAGAAGGCAGCTGCGGCAAAAGATCTGGCGATCGCCAAGGCCAACGACGCGGGCCTGGGACCACCTGATCTTGAGCCGCTGGCGGCCGATCAGATGCCCCATCGCGGCCTGGCGCACAAGGCTTGCGGCACACCGACAAAAGGCAGCCAGCGCAATTTCACTGATCCAGCCAGCCACATCATGAAGAGCAATGGGAACTGGATTCAGGGCTACAACTGCCAAGCAGCTGTGGATGGGGATTACCAGGTGATCGTGGCCATCGGCGTCAGCAACCAGCCGCCTGATGTGGAGCATCTCGAACCGATGCTTGAGCGCACCATTGCCAACACCGCTCAGCTCCCGAAAACGTTGATCGCGGATGCCGGCTACTGGAGCGAGGCCAACGCCGAGGCCTGCGCGGCACGGGGCGTCGATCCCCACATCGCGACCGGCAGGGAGAAGCACGGCCAGCCTCCAGCACCAACCCGTGGCCCCATCCCCCAAAATCTGGATGCCAAGGGCCGGATGAACCGCAAGCTGCGCTGCAAGAAAGGACGCGAGATCTACGCCAGGC
>NZ_JAYGID010000079.1:0-1482 GCF_034931685.1 Synechococcus sp. CCY9202 | reverse complement strand
TGTGCCCAATAGGCCTCAACCAATGTCTTGCAGAGAGGCCAACGATGCCGAAATCGGGCAGTTTGCGGCTCTGATAGCCGCCGATCCGACTTTTTGAGCCGGAAATCCACTGATGCCTGTGGAAAACGGGCTCGTGGGTTGGTTTTTCAGCAAACTCTTAGGGAATTCAATCCTGGCGACCCGTGAACGGCCAGGCCCGCAGCCGCTGTTCAGGTTCCCTGTGGAGTGAGCCGGCATCAGATTCCCCCAGGCTCGCGGACCGGCTTCTCCCAGTACACGTTGATCACGTAGCCGGGGCGCTTGAAGGAGGGGCCAGCACCTTCACGGTTGGTGCGTTCGTAGGTCTTGCCCTCCTCGGCGGCAGGGAAGGCAAACGCGTAATGATTGAAATGATCGATGTAGACGTTTCCCTGCATCTGGGACCAGGTACAGCTTCCTTTGAGCATTTCGCCGTTGGTGCGAACCATCTCGCAATACGCCTTGGCGGAGTCGGCCAGGGCAGGGGTGGCGATAGCGCTGGTGGCGATGGCCAGAGCGCTGATTGTGGTGCGGATCATTGGTTGCCGTGCTTGTTGTTTGAGCAGTTCAGGCAGTCGTCCCAGACTTCCAGCGTCGGCTGAATCAGGTTCACTGCATCATTCGAAACCTATTTGTAGGCGCTGCTGCGGCCGATCGGTACGATTCTGGCCGCTCAGCCCCAATCCATGAGCCCTGTGAACTGGACCCCAATGCTGAACCAGCCCGCATCGAGGAGCTTCTGCCACTGCTCGATCGCCTGCTTACGGGGAAGCCCCACTCGCGGCTCTGGAAGAGCTGGCTGACCAGGGATCGGCTCTCCCAGATCGATGAAGACAGCAGCCTCGCAGCGTGATGCAGAGCCACGGTGGAAGCGCGGGGCAATGGGGGGCGCCTATGCCCTGGCGGCGGCACCAGTGAGCTCTACCGGGCCGGCTTCGTGACCAGCGGCCGCAGCTCCCACCGCTGAGCAGCAGCGTTCAGCAGCCCAGAAAGGCCCGGCAGCGCATGGGCCCGCTCAGCAGGCACGAAACGGGGCTTTTGGACGGGGCGGCCGGAGCGGCCGTAGTGCTGGGTGATGCGCTTCTCCATCCCGATCGCATGGGCAACTGCAAAGGCCAGGGCAGAGAACCCGGCCAGGGCAAGCAAATGCAGGGGCGATGACTTACTCCCCGTCCCCCAGGAAGATCAGCGAGTCCCGGTTCACCCACAGCACCCGGCCGCTCTGGCCTGGGTAGCCCACCCGGCACCAGGTGCCCTGGCTGTTTGAGGTGCACGCCAGCTTGTCGAGCGTTTCCCCCGACACCCCCATCCCCGCGATCGCGGCGCCGTAGTTGGGCTTGGCGTACAGGGTCACCGTGGGCTGACCATGGCCGCTGAGTTTCACCTTGCTGTGGGCCTGGTGATCCACGGCCGCTGCGGGCCGACTCTTGACGTTGGAGACGGCGATTCGGTTGCCATCGCCGT
>NZ_JAYGID010000078.1:0-1630 GCF_034931685.1 Synechococcus sp. CCY9202 | reverse complement strand
CCTCATTTCATCGTGGAAAAACGAGGTGCATCTGCGCCTCAGGAATGACAGCCCGTCATTCCACCCTGTTCACCCTCTGAGTCAGGGCATTCGGGCCTCGGGTTTTACACCACGCAAAGGGACGCGGCCCTGCAACAACGAGGCCAGCAGCAGTTGCTCCGGCGGCACCGATGGACGACCTTCTGAGGCATACAACCTGCAGAAGGTGGGGTTGAGTCGATCGAGGGCCTGATCCGCCAGCTTCCTGATCCGCCTCAGCGGATGGCTGGCCGGGATCCGCTCCTCGATCGAGACGTAGGAGAACAAGGAGCCGCTGCGCTCCTGCTGACCTCGCATCAAACCTGGGGCAGTTGACTCATTCTCGCAGAGGAAGCGGGGTTTTTCAGCAAACTCCTAAAGGCTCAAGCAAGAGCCTATCGCCGTCGTCATGGTCATTATCCAGAAGTGATCTGTGCCGATCAGATCTATCGGACTCGAGCGAACCGCGCTTTCTGTCAGCGTCATGGGATACGCCTGAGTGGACCTCGCCTTGGTCGGCCCAAGAGCGATCCTGAGCTTGTGGCAGAAGAGAAGAGACAGTGTCTTGATGATCAACGGCAACGTAACGCGGTAGAAGGCAAAATCGGACAGGGGAAGCGGCGATTTGGATTGGGTTTGATTCGTGAGAAGCTCGCTGCCACCCAAGGATCAGCCATTGCATTGGCTGTACTGGTAATGAACCTCGAGAAGCTGCTGGGGCTTCTTTTGGTTCTTTTTGCCTTCTTGTTTCAGCTACTGATCGGCACTGAATCCATGCGAAGAGGCGAGGAGCGGCTCCTGAGCAATCAACCGGCTGCAGCCTGAGCAACACTCAGTGTTAGGGCGGGGCCTCCCCACTTTGCTGACCTGGGGCTGGTTCTTACTTTCTCAGGAGGCCCTACTTCCTCAGGAGACTCTCAGTAAAATACCAGCGATAAATTATACGATGATTTTCTAATGATTCCTTTGTGAAGTCCTGCTGCAGATAATTCCGTGATCCACGTGTCCTCGGCAATCGCAAGGATGCTTCCTGTGGATCTTAAGTTCTGCAGATTGTTGCGAATGAATAAACTGGCGGTCCTGAATCCAAATGGATTAAACATGTAGACGAAAGACGGCTGCGCGATCAGCTTATGACTGCGCGCGTCGTCGACGAAAAAAGTGATCGGAATCTGCTCCTGGCGCAGGGTCGAAAACTGTAGCCAATTCTTTCTTGAGGTGCTGATGAGTTCCTCCGAGAAATCAAAGCCGCTATAGGTTTTGAACCTGTAGTTTTCTGCGAAGTAGATTGTCGATATTCCGCTGCCGCAGCCAACGTCAAGAAGGCGGAAGTAAGAGGGATCTTGATTAGGTAGCAAGCTCCGTCAGAGCCCTTCCAGCGCGTAGGCTGATACGCATGTACCGGTCGGGATCGCTATGGCCATGAATCGGATCCAGTTCCAGCCGAGTCTTTCTCTGCCTCAGTTCATAGAGCTCTACGGCACAGAGGAGAAGTGTGAGGCCGCCCTTGAGCAAGCGCGCTGGCCAGATGGCTTTCGTTGCCCACGTTGTCACACTCAGGAGCATGGGATCATCCATGGCCGGCGCCACAAGCGCTACCAGTGCCGGAACT
>NZ_JAYGID010000077.1:0-1793 GCF_034931685.1 Synechococcus sp. CCY9202 | reverse complement strand
TTGTGTGCACTCTCGAACCCTTTCGGTCAGTCGAAAGGTGGTCCCAACTGAAGACTGTGCGCCAGTGCAGGATTTGGGTGAGCGACAAACTTCTCTGCGATGAAAGCTCAAGCGAAAGTTTAGAGCTGACGTTTAAAGGGGGAAGACTACTACGGAGAGTTTGATCCTGGCTCAGGATGAACGCTGGCGGCGTGCTTAACACATGCAAGTCGAACGAACCTTCGGGTTAGTGGCGGACGGGTGAGTAACGCGTGAGAATCTGCCCTCAGGAGGGGGATAACGGCTGGAAACGGCCGCTAATACCCCATATGCCGAGAGGTGAAATGAATTTCGCCTGAGGATGAGCTCGCGTCTGATTAGCTAGTTGGTGGGGTAAGAGCCTACCAAGGCTTCGATCAGTAGCTGGTCTGAGAGGATGATCAGCCACACTGGGACTGAGACACGGCCCAGACTCCTACGGGAGGCAGCAGTGGGGAATTTTCCGCAATGGGCGAAAGCCTGACGGAGCAACGCCGCGTGAGGGATGAAGGCCTCTGGGCTGTAAACCTCTTTTCTCAAGGAAGAAGATCTGACGGTACTTGAGGAATAAGCCACGGCTAATTCCGTGCCAGCAGCCGCGGTAATACGGGAGTGGCAAGCGTTATCCGGAATTATTGGGCGTAAAGCGTCCGCAGGCGGCCTTGAAAGTCTGCTGTTAAAGCGTGGAGCTTAACTCCATTTCAGCAGTGGAAACTACAAGGCTAGAGTGTGGTAGGGGCAGAGGGAATTCCCGGTGTAGCGGTGAAATGCGTAGATATCGGGAAGAACACCAGTGGCGAAGGCGCTCTGCTGGGCCATAACTGACGCTCATGGACGAAAGCCAGGGGAGCGAAAGGGATTAGATACCCCTGTAGTCCTGGCCGTAAACGATGAACACTAGGTGTCGGGGGAATCGACCCCCTCGGTGTCGTAGCCAACGCGTTAAGTGTTCCGCCTGGGGAGTACGCACGCAAGTGTGAAACTCAAAGGAATTGACGGGGGCCCGCACAAGCGGTGGAGTATGTGGTTTAATTCGATGCAACGCGAAGAACCTTACCAGGGTTTGACATCCTGCGAATCCCTTGGAAACGAGGGAGTGCCTTCGGGAGCGCAGTGACAGGTGGTGCATGGCTGTCGTCAGCTCGTGTCGTGAGATGTTGGGTTAAGTCCCGCAACGAGCGCAACCCACGTCTTTAGTTGCCAGCATTGAGTTGGGCACTCTAGAGAGACCGCCGGTGATAAACCGGAGGAAGGTGTGGATGACGTCAAGTCATCATGCCCCTTACATCCTGGGCTACACACGTACTACAATGCTACGGACAAAGGGCAGCAAACTCGCGAGAGCTAGCAAATCCCATAAACCGTGGCTCAGTTCAGATCGTAGGCTGCAACTCGCCTACGTGAAGGAGGAATCGCTAGTAATCGCAGGTCAGCATACTGCGGTGAATACGTTCCCGGGCCTTGTACACACCGCCCGTCACACCATGGAAGTTGGCCACGCCCGAAGTCGTTACTCCAACCCGTAAGGGAGGAGGATGCCGAAGGTGGGGCTGATGACTGGGGTGAAGTCGTAACAAGGTAGCCGTACCGGAAGGTGCGGCTGGATCACCTCCTAACAGGGAGACAAACTGATTGTGATGTCTGAATACTTTATTTTCAGGCCATGATCCTGTCACTCTAGGTCGATCGGTACCTCAACTGTGGAAGCGGAATGGCAACATGTCCGTCCAAGCAGGTTCAGTTCCTAAACTTTGTCTAGGTCACACCCCAACGAT
>NZ_JAYGID010000076.1:0-3193 GCF_034931685.1 Synechococcus sp. CCY9202 | reverse complement strand
CGGCGCGGCGGCTACCGCTCGATCCGACGGGGGCTCCGGGAACTGGCTTACGACATCAGAGGGATGCTGACGTTGGGCGGGGTTCAGCTCGCGGGAGCGAGGTTGGAGTGACTTTCAGGCAACCCTGGGGGCCACACCGAGCAGCAGCAGGCGTTCGGCGGTGCGGCGGCTGTCGCCCGACACGTAAACGGCCAAGGCGGGACCCTGACGCAGGCGTGCTGCAGCGGCCTGGGTGGTGGCGGCGGCGATGGCTGGACCACGCCCAACAAGCACCAGCACCGGCGGTGCGGAGCTGGGCACGGACGGCGCCGGCAGCTGGGTGTGCAGCCAGGTGGTGAGCAGGGCCGTGGCGAGAGGGGTGTAAATGGCACTGAAGCCAAGGGGCGCCAGCAGGGCGAGCCAACCCAGCGCCCGGCGCGACAGCTGCAGGCGCCAGGCCAGGGCCGCAGCGAGGAGGGCCACGAAGGGCAGGAGCAGGGCGGGGGTGTGGAGCAGCCAGAGCAGGAGCTCGCGCAGCTCAATCCAGGCGAGGGGTGCGGGAGGGCAGCTTTGCCATTGCATCAGGGCGCCTTCAAAGGGGCCTGATGGCTGATCCTTGGGCCTGCTGCAACTCCAGTTCCTGCACCTTGAGCACGATCATGGCTTCGTAGATGCTCTGGAGCAGGGCATAGGTGAAGCCGGGGCGGCCGTCGAGAAAGCCGCGCTTGAGGACAAAAAGAAGGAGGAACTTGATCAGGGGCCGGGCGGGCAGGCGGTAGAAGAGTTCCTTCTGGTGAAAGCGGCGGCGGTTGAAATCGCGTTCAAGGAAAGCAGCAGGGAGGCTGAAGGGCTCCTGGCTGGCGCGGTTCTGGAGAATCTGCTGCGCTTCGAAGGTGCTGTAGGAGTTGTGACGGGCGATCCAGTGACTGAGGCCTTTTGAGAAGGGGTAGTGGTCCAGGTGATGATTCAGATCGCCCACAGGTCCGTCCACCACGGTGATGGGGTTCACCAGGCGTTCGTAATGCACGAACTCAGGCCGGAAGAAGCGGATGTACCAGGGGGAGGTTTGAACATGGCGGAGATGGCGATCCTGGAAAAAGTCGCGGCGTTGGATGCGGTAGGCAACAAATTGCGGATCAGGGATGCTGGCGATGGCCTGGAGCTCGGTGGCAGCTTCAGGAGTGAGGCGCTCGTCTGCATCAATGTAAAAAAGCCATGTGTTCTTGAACGTGATGTTCCTGAGACCCCAGTTCTGATGAGATGCCCAATTGTCGAAGGGGCGCTGGATGATGCGCGAGCCCGCATCGGTGGCAATCTGCTGGGTGCGATCCGTGCTGCAGGAGTCGTAGACGACAATATCAGAGCTCCAAGCAATGGATTGAAGACATCCAGGAAGATCCTGCTGTTCATTCTTGGTTAAAACAACAAAAGATACTGACGACATAAGAGATACCTAATCAGAAAGGCTCCTACTTGCAATCACAATAGCAGGATTGCCTCGAACAATCTTATAACTTGGGACCGACTTGAACACAGAAGAAGTAGCTGAGACTACCGCTCCGTCACCTATTTCAACACCTGGCCCAATGAATGCACCTGATGCGATCCAAACCCGTTCACCGATAGTAATTGGCCTCAGAGTGAGTGGCATTAAGGATAGTCTAGAGTCATGAGAAGCGGAGCAGAGATAAGAGTCTTGGGATATAGTAGTGTTTCTTCCGATAGAGATAATCGATTTATTGTAGATTCTACAACGAGGCCCAATTGTAACATACTCGCCTAGGACAAGATTCCAAGGGGCATAGATGTCAACCGATGGATATACATTACAATGCCAAGGGATTTGGGCTCCAAATAATTTAAGCAAAGAGTTTCTAACCCAAAAGAACCTAGGAAGCTTAATGCGAAACAATGTTGAATTCACAAGCATCCAAAGGGACCGCATGAGCAAGTCCTCCTTTGGCTCACTATATAGGATTAAGTCTTTCATTGCAAGAATAACTAGTGATAGGTATAGAAGCACTCAACAGGAAATCTTGGCGACTTAACCGCCTTAATAGTTCCGGATATATTGCCACAAATAACCATAGCCACAATAGCTTCATTGTCCCCTATGCAAGAAAGTGCTCTTACCTTCTTCTCAACAGCAGGTGGAAAGTAACAGTTAAGAGGGCAAGAGGCAATTTTGCATGAATGAAGAGCATACAAGAGCGACATAAAGAAGATGCCACCATCAACAAAAGGCAAGTGACGCTCATTCACATGAATGGTCATCTTGAGGTTAGAGGTAACCAGTAAAAGAGTGTCGCCAAGATGGCCATAACCTCGACTGCCTCCTTGCAGGCTTAGAAGACGAGAAACAAGTTCTTTGTCACTATAGATGTGAACGTGAGATGATTGTCTGTTACAAGATGACGGCGCATGTCTCGCAATCGATATTGCCTCAAGCAACTTAGCTCTAGACACGGAAGTACCATCAAAGTACCTAAAGCTTCTACGGCTCAAAGCAAATGCCCTAAACGCATCAGTATTCTTGAAACACTCTGCAGCTTCAAGAGTTTCTTGGTTGTGATACAGGAAAGTGGTTGACCTTTCAAGTGTATTCAGAAATAAGCGAACTCTTGTTACGTTGGCGTCATCAAGCAAGTATAGTTGGCTCGAGTGAATGTCAAGATATTCTCTCATGGCCGATGAGGCATCTCGAATATAGTCATAGTCATAACCAAACTTGGCAGCATGAAACTCTAGCGAATCAAGAAGGTCTCTCAGCAAGTTATTGCCAAAGCCATGTCGAAAGCCCGGCATACAGATACCCTTTTCCAATGCATGATACTGGGCAATTATTTTTGCGGAAATGTTGGCCCTCGACCTATTTCTTAGCAACTTAGTAGAGGATGTATACTTTACATATCTCAGAAAGTCGGATAGATAACCACGGAGAACCTGCAAGATTACAAAGGCTGGAATGTACCGCTTGATTACTTCTTTCATGAGTACCAATGAAATTGGGAATGATGGGATTATCCACGCTGGGCCGTCCTAGAAGCTACTAGGAAAGAAGAACCCAGGAGATATCTAGACCATTAGGGAGACTCTGGAAAACCCCGTCACCCTACGCGAGAATGGCCCTGTGATCGCAGGTGTGGACTGGCTTCATGGGCGCTAAGCAGTTCGGTTTTGGTGATTACGAGCAGTCGACGGCCAAAAAGCGCAC
>NZ_JAYGID010000075.1:0-5267 GCF_034931685.1 Synechococcus sp. CCY9202 | reverse complement strand
AGGGTCACGGGCCTGCCCACCCCTTGCAACGCTGGCCGCTGAGCGGAACGTCTGAGGTGCGCGCTCAACCCCGGCTACGCCGGGGTTGAGGTCCCCAGGGATTTACACCAACACAGGGGACGCAAGCTCCAGCTGGTGCCAACCCAGCTCTCGCGGATGTGCTCCGGTGCCTCCTTTGCCCGCAGCGACCAGGTGATGTCGCGGCCATGGCTGATCTCCTGATCCGTTGCCACAAAAGGGATCGTGCGCTTTCCCTGGAACTGGCTGCAGATCTGGCGATGCAACGTCTTCTGGTTGCCCTTGACCGTCAGGATGAAGTCGGCCCCCTGCTCCTGGAGGAGTTGAAAAACGGGCGCTGGGTGTGGAGCGCATCTGCCTGGATCAGAACGCCCTCGAGATCAAGCTCGCCGAGCAGCGTTTTGAGCACTGCCCGCTCGTGGTTCTCGCCGGTGGCATAGCAGGCCTGGCTGATGGCTACGCCCAGGGCTGCCGAATACAGCGTCACCTGGGCGATGAACGCCGAACCGCCACCGGCGGTGGGCTCGATCGAGCCTCTCAAGGTCTTGCCGTCACACACCAGCTGATCGAGATCCGCTGCACCACCGGGGATCTGGGCGATCGTCCAGTCGCGAATGGCAGCGCAGAGAGCCGCCACGTCCACCTGGCGGAAGAAGTAGCGGAAGGCGGAATCGGAGGGCGGACGCCTGAGTTCGATGCCCAGCGCCTCGGTGAGCACGCTGTGGTGACGGATGGCAAAACGCTCCAGATCCCGCAGGCTCTGGCAACGGCTCAGGATTCCCAGCACCGCCACCAGAAGCAGATACCAGGCCGGAATGCGGATCCCGCGCCGCATCCGCGCGTCCGGAATCGCCTTCAGAAAGCTGATCAGGTCGAGATCAATTGCGGGAAGAACGGTTTCGGGCACAGCAAGGGCGCGATTCCGCCGACCTCAACCCATGCTGACAGCCCAGGCAAGAGAGCTTGTGACACACTTTGAATCAGCCCTGCCTCCCCTGGCGCGTTTTTTCTCCTTGCCGGCAGTCTCGCCGAATCCCTATCTTTCCCTGGGTAGTGGTGAATCGTCGTCGTTTTCTTTGATCCGCTCCAGGGAGCTGTGGGAGTCCCAGGACCTCAACAGGGTGCCATTCACGCAGAATTTCTCGGAACTCAGCAGCGGCTTGACATCTGGAGCAGCCAGCATCACCTCCAGAAACTGGCCCATGAGTTCCTCGTTCAGCAGTCGATCCCGGTTTTTGGTGAATGTGGTCGGATGCCACACCCGATCGTCCGGGTTTGGCCGACAAGCCATTGCAACTGCAGGTTGTAGTCGAGCTGCTCGTTGAGCATCCGCGCGGAGAGGATGCCGTAGATCGCCTGCAGCATCAGGGCCATCAATTGTTGCTCAGGGGTTATTGATGAGCGCCTGCCGCCCTCGGGATACGGCCGGCATTTGGTGGGGTTAGGCCGATCAAGTTCCTGATGCGCCAGCTGACGCACCTGCCGCAGAGGATGGCCCTTGGGAGCCGCTCCTCGGTAGAGACGTAGGAGAACAGAGGGCCGCTCCTCTCATAGTGGCCTTGCATCTGCTCAGTGCCAGTCCGTCATTCTCCCTTGACTGGATGGCATATTCTGCAGCCTCCTTGCCGTAGTAGTGGAGCACTAGGTAGAAGCTCCGCTCGGAACCGAAGCCGCAGGCGGCTTATCTGTAAAAGCGGCATGATCTGCCCGGGTGGCAGCGCCATGAATTCCGGCTCGTTGCGGGTAAACAGGAATCTCAGGGACTCTTTCCCCTTGAGGCAGCCAGACACGTTGCAATAACTTTCTTTATGGCAGCCACTTGTCTTTAGATTCTGACTTCTTTCCTTGACTTTTTCGAATGCTCTTACGTCATGCTCTCTGACTGATATTTGCGTGTCAGGCTAAGCTTTTATTCGGTTCACCTGTTGGTACCTTTCTCCACTTTCTGAGCTGCCTTTGGTGGCAGCACTTGTTATGCAATTCTATTATTTCTTTGTCGGTCTTTCTTTATGACTAAAGTTGGAATTATCTCATTGCCGCTTACCTATAATATTGGTGGAATTCTTCAGTCATATTCCTTGGTTGAAATATGCAAGCGCAAAGGATGCTTGCCTTTCGTATTGACAAGACGACGGACCAGAAAAAGTATTGCCCTCGAATTGCTTGTCTCTTTGAAGTGGAAAGGAATAATCTTTGTTTCAATGATAGCCAAGAGGTTCAACATCTCTTTTCTGAGCACTTATCCATTGGTTGCCACTCAATTCTTCAAGACTAAACATATTCCAAATTCAGACAAGCTTTTCTTTGGTGATGTTCGCCTTTCTCAATGGGCTACGGCCAACCATATTGATTTATTCATATGCGGAAGCGATCAGATATGGAATCCAACTTCATTTCCAAGCCTTAACTTTGCATTCGCTCAGTTAGATGTGCCTAGAACGACTAGGCGAGTAGCTTTTGCCCCATCTTTGGGGCATGATTCAAATCGATTTACATCAACTCAATCTCAACAAATAGCCTCATTCCTACAGTCTTTTGCTAAACTCTCTTGTAGAGAGCAATCAGGAGCCGAACTAATTTCTCGCTTGGCTGATAGAGCTGTTAGCCTAATGCCGGATCCAACCTTTGTAATAAACAGAGAAACCTATGCAGCACTTGCAGGCAATGCATCATTCCCCTATCCCCGTAGCTATTTATTTGCATATATTCTAGATCCCACGGTTGCCACTTGTGAGTTTATATCTTCTTTTGCAAAGAAACATAATCTCCGTGCGCTTTCATTCTTTCCAATGAATTACAAGTCGATCCTAAACCGACAATATCAGATGTTAAAGCACTTTGGAATCGACGTCATTGATTCACCCACTCCCGAGAATTGGCTCAAAGGCGTGATGGATGCCGATCTTGTAATCACAGATTCTTTCCATGGAAGTGTCTTTTCGTTGATCTTCAACACTCCGTTCTATTCTTTGATTAATGCAGGCAGGGGGGGCACAAGATTTCTGCAACTCAAATCTACTTTTGGCATCGATAATACATTTTTAGAATTGCACCGTGTGCATTCGCACCAGCTCATGGTTCCTACTATTGACTGGCCTAAGGTTAATCGTAAAATCTCCGAGCTATCTCTATTGGCACACGACTTCTTAGACGACTGCATCCCAAAATGATTATCGTACATTTTACTCCTACGTACCATCCTGTAATTGGGGGAATTGAATCTGTAGTTAAGAGTCTTGCTACTCAAATGGCATCCTTGAATCATAGGGTATATGTCATCTGCTTGTCACGACACACATTAGTATCAGACTCGGCAAGAGAAATAACGGCGGACGGAGTTAGTGTTCTATATTTCACCCATTATGATATCTTTAGTCCGTCTAGAATTTCAAGACTTAGCAAAGTCTTACGCTCTGCTGACATCCTTCACCTACATGACCCAAAGTTAGGCCTACTAGTTGCTATCGCCCTTACTTTGTTGCCGAAAACCAAAAAGTATCTTACTACGCATGGAGGTTTCTACCATCATAACAGGTTTCCATTAATCAAGAAGCTGTATGCATCCACATGGGCGCGCTATGCACTTGGAAAGCTGAATACAGTATTTGCAATCTCGGAAGCCGACTTTCTGGCGTTTTCTAGGTTGTCGCCTGTGCCCAACGTTCGTCTATCTTTAAATGTAGTCAGGATGAATCCATTTGGGGTTGATCCTGCAGTGCACCCTCCTGGTGTTAGGAACTGGCTCTACTGGGGCCGAACTTCAAGCAATAAAAACCTTGTTTCTTTGCTGAACTTTCTTATGTTTCTCAATAACAACGATGTTCACATTGTTCTTCATGTCTGCTCTTCTTATCCTCTGCAAGATCTGATTGCCTTCGCCAAGCAGCATGGGCTTACAAATGTCTTTTTCTACCATAAACCAGATAATTCCCATATTGCTTCGTTAATCAACCAATCCTCCGTATTTGTGCTTCCTTCTTCGTACGAGGGGTTTGGTTTAACTTTGGTAGAGGCTGCCTCGTCTGGGCTGCTCCCCATCTTTAATGACATAAGCCCACTTAACACAGTTTTTCCATCGGATGTTGGCCTAGCACTTGACTTCTCTGACTTTCGAAGCTCTCTTGTTGCCTTTCTCGAGTATGAAATGATTGTTTCTTCCGATCAGAGCACTTTTGTCACCGATGCAATTGCTGCGAGCCAGGTGTATTCCCCGAAACGACGAGTAGAAGAGATTCTGTCTGTCTACTTGTCTTAGCTCCCTGTCGCGAGCTCCATTTAGTCCCCCCTCGAGTACTTAATGTAATTATCACTCTCGTATATTGCAAGTTGTAATTCATGCATACTCTTTTCCTGCTTCACAATGCAACTCACTTTGCCTTTGACTCGTTTGCCCTAAGTGAGCTCACCCCTGACCATTCCAATTCGAGCTCATGAGTTTAGTCCTTATTGTCCGATTGCAAGGACACCCTTTTGGTGTACCGAGCATCGTCAACTACAGCAAGCAGTAATCGCTAACTCGGCCCTTCTCTGATCGTGGCTTTCGTTGATAATCCTGAGGATTCTGATCAGTACAACCGGTGTAAGCTGACTACCTTGCTGGTGCGAATCTTCTGCTTAGCAAACTGTGACATTAACCAAACAGTGCATGATGTGTCCCACCAGCCGATGACGATAGCTATGGACTTGTAGTTTACCGTTGTTTGTCATTGAGTTGAGATGTTCATATTGATGGAATTTCTGATCTGCGACAGTGATGGTTCCATTTGCCTAGGCAACCACTGCATTCTGCTTGGTGGAACTGTAGGTTGGATGTATAATTCGTTGACACAGTAAGTATTGACTTATGCACCCAGTTGGAACGGTAGCTACGATTGTCCTGCCTGCACTTCTTCATTTAGAAACATATGGCTGTGTGATATGATTGCCAATGCATTCGAGCAGTTTCCGATAAGTGCATCTCCCGTGATCACCTTCCTGCCTGGGTATGTTGCCCCATGAGCAGCAATGCATTTTCGGTTGGGTGAGAGTTTCCTTCATTTGGGAATTGTAAGGGCCGAATTGGGTATGACTATCTTTTCAGCTGAACATCTGCTTAAATCTAGCACTTTACCCAGTTGCTAGCTAAGGAACCTCTGGACAACAAGCGCTCAAGGAGGGCGCCTGGCCTTGATTTGTCCCTGATGAACATTTTGATCGCCGATCAGGCTCCGATCAGCCTGAATTCGGCGATTTGGAGGCTGAACCTCGCT
>NZ_JAYGID010000074.1:0-13150 GCF_034931685.1 Synechococcus sp. CCY9202 | reverse complement strand
CGGCTGATCTGGCCTGCACCGGCAGCCGGGCCCCGGCCTGGCTGGCCGCCGCGGGTCTGCCGGTGGAGCCGACCTCGGGCCGGGTGATCACCGATTCGAGCCTGCGGGTGATCGGTGAGGCGACGATCTTTGCCAGCGGAGATTGCGGCCTGATTGGAATAGATCCGCGTGCGGCCTCGGGGGTCTGGGCTGTGCGGTCTGCGCCGGTGCTGGCCACCAACCTGGAGCGCAGCCTGATCGGGCGCCCCCTGCGGCCCTGGCGGCCCCAGCGGCGGGCCCTGCAACTGCTGGGCCTACCGGGGCCTCCCCGCCAGGCGGTGGCGCTGTGGGGCCCCTTGGCGATTGGGCCGGCGGGGTGGCTCTGGCGCTGGAAGGAGCAGATCGACCGGAGTTTTCTGGAGCTGTTCACGGCCCTGCAGCCGATGCAGACCGCCAATGGCGAGCCGATGGCCTGTCGCGGCTGCGCCGCCAAGCTGGCCGCGGCGCCCCTGACCGCCGCCCTGGCCCGCGTCAGTGGCAGCAGCCATCCACCGGCGCCGGAGGATGCGGTGGAACTGGGCCGCGGCGCCAACGGTGAGCATTGGCTGCAGAGCGTGGATGGGTTCCCAGCCCTGCTGAGTGACCCCTGGCTGAATGCCCGGCTCACAACCCTGCATGCCTGCAGCGATCTCTGGGCCTGCGGTGCCTCGGTGCACAGCGTTCAGGCGGCCGTGACCCTGCAGGCTGTGGGGCCCAGCCTGCAGGAGGAGCTGCTGGTCCAGACCCTGGCCGGGATCCGTTCGGTGCTGGAGCCAATGGAAGCAATCCTGCTCGGCGGCCACACCCTTGAGGAGCGTCTGGAGCTGTCTGACGGGGTGGGTGCAGCGGCACAGAGGCAGGCCGCTGCTGAGCCACCCGGCCAACGGATCACCCTGGTGCTCACAGTGAACGGCGTCGCCCCGCCAGAGCAGCTGTGGCCCAAGGGCGGCCTGAGCCCCGGGGATCAGCTGCTGATCATGAAGCCGATCGGCAGTGGCGTGCTGTTTGCCGCCGCCATGGCCGGCGCGGCCCGGCCGGAGTGGATCGCCGCGGCCCTGGCCGAGATGCAGCGCAGCCAGGCGGATCTGGTGCCGCTGCTGGCGCGTCACGGCTGCCGGGCCTGCACCGACATCACCGGCTTCGGGTTGCTGGGACACCTGGGCGAGATGCTCGGGATCGGTCGCGGCGAAGGACCCCCTCCCTTGGCCGTGCGGCTGCGCGCCGCTGCGGTACCCGCCCTGGCCGGTGCTCTGGAGCTGCTGGAGGAGGGCTTCGCCAGCAGCCTCGCCCCCGACAATGCGGCAGCCCTGGCCACGCTGGACGGCCCGATCCGACTGGACCAGCCAGCCCCAGGCTCCCGGTTGGGGCTGCTGATCGATCCGCAGACCTGTGGCCCCCTCCTGGCCGCTCTGCCGGCGGCCCAGGTCGCCGATGCCCTGGAGGCCCTGGCAGCAACCGGGTTTGAACAGGCCAGCGTGATCGGTGAAGTGGTCGAAGCCTGATCGAGGCCAAGCGCCCGAGCAGCGGTGACCGCTGCGGCTATGGGGGCCTGTGCTGGAATCCCCCCCGACAACGTTGCGGCCAGACCTGATCTCCGCGCAGCCCTGCCTATGGCCACGACTTCTGCCGTGATCGCGTCCGAAGACACAGCTCCGCACGGCAGGAGTCCACGCCGGTGGGGCTGGCCGGGCGAGGGGGCGACGGATTGGCTGGATGCCCTGCTGCCGCTGATCTTCGCCCTGCAGCTGTTCCGCTCCCAGGAACTGCTCGCCACCGGCCTGCTGCTGATCTGGCTGGCCCTGCGGCTGGTCAGTCAGGCGGTGCGGCAGGTGCGGCAGAGGCCGGCCGGAACCCCCTGGGCGGCCCTGATGCTCGGGCTGCTGCTGGTGAACGTGCGGGTGGTGCTGTTCGGCGAGGAGAGCAGTCCCTCCGGCCCCAGCGATCTGCTGATGGTGGTGCTGGGCCTGGCTGCCGGTGCCGGTCGGCGGCCAGCCTCCTGGCGGGCCTCGTTGCAGTGGATCGGCCTGGCGACCCTGCCTGTGGTCGTGCTGCTGGCCCTGCACTGGCCCGGCAGCCTCGACTTCAGCACCCCCCTGGAAGTCGTGCTGGAACAGAAGAAGGTTGGGATTGGCGGCCTGAATCGCGTCGCCACCCTGGCGATGCTGTTCAGTGTCTGCGCCGCCTATGGCGGGCTGCTGGAAAAGACCGGCTGGAAACGCCTGGCCCTGCTGGCCACGGCGCTGCTGGGCTATGGGCTCTGCCTGCGCACGGGATCACGCCTGGCCCTGCTGGCACCGCTGCTGGCCATGGCGATGGCGTATCTGATCAGTCGGGCCCGGGGCCGGTTGAAGGCCGGCCAGGCAGCGCTGCTGGCCCTGGGCGGCTCCGCGGCCCTGGCCGCCGTGATGAGCCTGTGGTGGTTCGTGCTGGCCCCCAGCAGCGGCCGCAATCTCCTCTCCGACCTGGGCCGCCTCAAGGCGGCGGAGTGCTACGGAGGCATCGCCTTTTCCGGTCAGAACCGCTTTCTGTACGGCATCGGCTTCGGCACGCGGGCGCGGGAGTTCTGCGCTGAGGCCACCGCCCAGGCGCGCGGTGACGGCTGGCGGCCGATGGGCCATGCCCACAACAGCGTCGCCCAGATCCTGGGCGAAACCGGCAGTCTCGGCCTGCTGGCACTGGTGCTGCTGCTGGTGATCCTGGTGATGGCGATCAGGTGGCGCCTGCGGCACACACCGTTGCGACTGGCCTGGGGACGCGACGGCACCACCCTCACGGAAGCGGCGATCGCCCTGGATCTGCTGCTGCTGTTCAACGCCCTGGCCACCACGGTGTTCCTGATCAATCCCGCCAGCCAGTGCCTGATCGGCTATCTGGCCGTCACCGCCTTGTGGGGGCTGCCGGACGCCGCAGTACCCGAGCCTCCTCCAGCTGATCGATGGCTTCCAGCCGGGCCTGGCGCAACCGCATCCCCAGCTGGGGACCAGGCGTCACACCCTGAGCCAGCAGATCCTTCGCAGACAACGGCGACCTGACATGGCGCCAGAGCAGCCACCAGCGCAGCAGGGGCCGCCGCCGGGTACTGCCACTGCCGCAGGCGAGGGCCAGGGCGACCGCCTCGGCTGAAAGCCCCGGACTCTCCAGCAGCTGGGTCCACTGGGAGGGCTCCGCTGGGCCATCGGCCGGAGCGGAAGCCGCCTCCGCCAGCCGCTGCAGCAGCAGCAGCCACTGACTGAGCAACTTGTGCTGGCGATGGGGCAACTGCAGCCGCTCGGCCAGGGCGAGGGGATCGGCGGCAGCCGCCACCAGGGCCGCCGGCAGGGGCAACCCGAAGCGCTGGGCCCACGCCAGCCGCCGCGGCCAGGTTCGATCCGCCTGGATCCGTTGATCAAGCAGCTGCAGCGCCCCCCACCCCTGCAGTGCCGTCAGAGCCCGGCGCCAGGCCTCCCTCTCCAGCAGCAGCTCCAGTTCCATGCGCAGCCGGGTGCCCAGGGCCGAGGGAGCCTGCCCCGGCGGATCGCCCGGCCGCCACCCCCAGGGCCAGGTGGCCAGGGTGCTCTGCAGTTGTTCCAGGCTCTCCGGGGCCAGCGTGAAACCGAGGCGGGCGACGTAGCGGGCACCTCGCAGCACCCGGGTGGGGTCATCGCGGACGCTGGCGGCGTGGAGAAAGCGGAGCTGGCGCCGGACCAGATCCCGTTGGCCGCCGTGGGGATCCAGCAGGCAGCTGGCATCCGGTGGGGAGGCGGGATCACCACGGCAGGGCACCAGCAACAGGGCCATCGCGTTGATGGTGAAGTCCCGCCGGGCCAGATCGTCATCGAGGCTGCCGTAGCGCACCCGGGGGTTCTCGCCAGGCACCGGGTAGCTCTCTTGGCGCGCACTGGCCAGATCAAGCAGCAGCGGCTGGTCGCCCGCCTGGAGGGCCTCACCGTGACAGGCGCCGAGATCCAGCTCCAGCTCCACCGTGCCGTAGGCACCGTGCTCCTGGAGAAAGGGCACCAGCTGGGGCCCCAACTGCTGCCGTAACCGGCGGGCGAGCCGATGGGCCGCCGGCGGCCGTTCCAGCGCACTGACCCGCTCCGGCTGGGAGTCTTCGGGAGCTGGCTGCCAGCTCCCCTCGATGGCAATAGCGGCCTCGGGGCTGGCTGCGGGCCAGCTGACCCCGCCCAGACTGGCCTCTTCCACCACCAGATCCAGGTCGGGCAGCCCCCGCCAGGGATCGTGGTGCACCCGGTGCAGCAGCAGATCGCGCACGGCACCGCCCACCAGGGCGAGGCGATGGTGCACGGCGGCCTGGCGCAGCAGGGGCAGCAACTGGGGCGGCAGGCCCGGGATCTCCATGACGCGCAAGCCCCGTCCAGACCGGAGATGGGGAGAATGGGCGCATCATGAAGGAACTGCGCCGGTGTCGGCCCTGACGCGCTGTCTGGAGGAGGAGGCCGGGGCGATCGCCGCCGCGGCCGGTCGCCTCGATGCCGGCCAGGTGGAGGCGGCCCTCGCGCTGCTCGATCGCTGCGCCGAGGATCGGGCCAAGCTGGTGATCACCGGCGTGGGCAAGAGCGGCATCGTGGCCCGCAAGATCGCGGCCACCTTCTCCTCGATCGGGCTGATGGCGATCTACCTCAGCCCCCTCGATGCCCTGCACGGCGACCTGGGGGTGGTGGCGCCGCAGGACGTGGCCCTGCTGCTCTCCAACAGCGGTGAAACCCAGGAGCTGCTGGAGATCCTGCCCCATCTGCAACGCCGCGGCAGTGCCCGCATCGCCCTGGTGGGCCGGCTGGACTCCAGCCTGGCCAGGGGCTGCGATGCGGTTCTGGATGGCTCGGTGGACCGGGAGGCCTGTCCGCTCAACCTCGCCCCCACCGCCAGCACCGCGGTGGCGATGGCGATCGGCGATGCCCTGGCGGCGGTGTGGATGGAGCGGCGCGGCATCTCCCCCCAGGACTTCGCCCTCAACCATCCGGCCGGCAGCCTCGGCCGCCAGCTCACCCTGCGCGTCGGCGACCTGATGGTGCCGGCCGACCGTCTCCACCCCCTGGCTCCGTCGGCGGATCTGCCGGCGGTGATTGCCCAGCTGACGCGCGATGCCATCGGCGCCTGCTGGGTGGCACCCCCTGACGAGCCCGAACGGCTGGCGGGGCTGATCACCGATGGTGACCTGCGCCGCGCCCTGCAGGCCCATGGCCCCGGCACCTGGGCCACGCTCACGGCCCGCGACCTGATGACCGCCGATCCGATCACGGTGGGGCCTGGCCTGCTGGCGGTGGAGGCGCTGGAGCGGATGGAGCGGAACCGCCGCAAGCCGATCTCGATCCTGCCGGTGCTGGCCAACGCCGGCGGCAGCGCCGATCAGGACAGGCACCTGCTGGGGCTGCTGCGGCTGCACGATCTGGTGCAGGCCGGCCTCACCAGCGGGCGGAGCCCGCAGCCATGATCGGCGCCCTGGAATGGATGCGACAACGGCGGCGCTGGCGACAGCTCGGGCCTCGCCTGGATCAGCTGCGCCTGGTGGTGCTCGATGTGGACGGGGTGCTCACCGACGGCGGTCTCTGGTACGGCCCCAACGGCGAGCTGTTCAAGCGCTTCGATGTGCGGGACGGACTGGGGATCCGCCTGCTGCAACAGGCCGGGCTGGAGGTGGCCCTGCTCAGCGGCGGCATGGGCGGTGCCACCGAGGCCCGGGCCCGCCATCTCGGCATCCGCCATTGCCTGGTGGGAGTGAAGGACAAACCCGCCGCCCTGGCGCGGCTGCTGGAGCAACTCGACCTGGAGCCAGCCAGCACCGCCTTTGTGGGCGACGACTTCAACGACCTGGCGGTGCGCCCCTGCGTGGGGCTGCTGCTGGCCCCGGCCGATGCGGCCCCACCCCTGCGGCGGCAGGCCGATGCTGTGCTCGAGCGCAACGGCGGCGACGGGGCCGTGCGGGAGCTGGTGGAGCGGATCCTGGGGCGCCGGCCGCATTGGCGTCAGCTCTGTGCCGAGGGATGGCGCGACCGCAACGACTGAACGGCGATGTCCTGAGCCACGGGGCCTCCTGCGGCGTTCATCTGGGCCGCGATCCCCCTGGCCTGTTCGAGCTGTTCCGCCGTATCCACCGACAGGGAGTCGCCCTCCACCGGGAAGGTGCCGATGCCGATGCCCGCCTCGATCAGCCGCAGCTGTTCCAGCTTCTCGACCTGCTCCAGGGGCGAATGGGGCAGCGCGGCCCAACCGGCCAGCACATCGGCGCGGTAGCCATAGAGGCCCACATGCCCCCAGTAGGGGGCGTGGTCGGGCCAGTCGGCCGGCTCCACATCGCGCACGTGCGGGATCGCCGAGCGGGAGAAGTAGAGGGCGCGGCCATCGGCGGCCAGCAGGGTCTTGACCACATTGGGGTTGTGGACCTTGGCGGCGCTGAGGCGATAGACGGGCGTGAGCACCTCCGGCAACGGCCGGCGCCGCCCGAATTCAGCGGCCATGGCATCGATCACGGCGGGATCGAGAAAGGGTTGATCCCCCTGCACATTGATCACCAGGGTGGTCTCGGCACTCAGGGGCGCCGTCCCGGTGTCGGCCATGGTCAACAGGGTCTGCACCACCGAGGCGATCCGGTCACTGCCGGAGGGGCAGTCGGCGCCGGTGAGCAGGGCCGGGAAGCCCCAGCCGGCCGCGGCGTCCACCAGCTCCGGGCTGTCGGTACAGAGCACCACGGCGGCGGGGGTCTCGGCGGCGGCGCAGCGCTCCAGCACCCGCCGCAGCATCGGCTGGCCGCCGATGTCGGCCATCACCTTGCCGGGCAGACGGCTGGAGGCGAGCCGGGCCGGTACCGCCACGATCGTGGGCAGCGGCGAGGCGGCATCAGGACTGACGGAACGAGGCACGCGGATCACTCCCACAGACGGGAGGCGGCATCGCGGGCCGCGAACCACTCCGCCGCCAGCGCCTCCCCCATGGTGCGTTGCTCCCGGAACCAGGGGCCGCCCAGGGTCCAGTGCAGCAGTACGGGTCCCCCCTCGACGGCCGATCGCTGCGGCGGAGGCTGCACGGCCACCAGATGGTTCCAGCGATCGGGAAGGGCACCGATCTCGTGGTCACCAGCCAGCCAGTGGAAGCGGTGCAGATCGAGGCCGGTGGCCGTGTTCACGTAGTCGGGCGTGAGGGCGGTGCAGCGGCCGGCCTGGAACAGGATCAGCGAACTCCAGTTTTTCTTCGGGTAGGCGCTCTGCACTTCCCCCTGGAACTTGCGGGTTTCGGCCGGCACATGCTCGTGCTGCACACAGAGCACGGCATAGCGCTCGTCGCGCAGCGCCCAAAGTTCGGCGATATCGCCGCGGCAGAGCATGTCGCAGTCCATGAAGATCCCCCAGCCGCGGTAATCCATCAGGTGTGGCACCAGGAAGCGGCTGAAGGAGAAGGCGGTGCTCTGCTTGGGATCCCGGGCGCGCCAGTAAAGCCCCTGGGCCTCCAGCTGCGGCGTGACCAGCGGCGTGATCGCCAGAGGCGCCGAGCTGTGCTGATAGAGGCTGTCGATCAGCACCGTCACGGCGGCCCGCTCCCGCGGATCCACGCCGATGAAGATCGGGATGGGCTGGGTCATGGGGCGAGGCTAGGGCGATCCTGCACCTGGCCCGACCCGAGGCCTGACCCTGCCGCCATGACCTTCACCCTGATCGCCGGCCCCTGTGTGATCGAGAGCCGCGAGCTGGCTCTGGAGATCGCCGCACAGGTGAAGGCCATCACCGACCGACTGGGCATCCGCTACGTCTTCAAGGCCAGTTTCGACAAGGCCAACCGCAGTTCCGGCGGCTCCTTCCGCGGCCCCGGCGTGGGCGATGGCCTGGAGGTGCTGGCCGAGGTGAAGCAACGCTTCGGGCTGCCGCTGCTCACCGACATCCACGAGAGCCACCAGGCCGCACCCGTGGCCGCGGTGGTGGACGTGCTGCAGATCCCCGCTTTTCTTTGCCGCCAGACCGACCTGCTGCTGGCCGCCGCCGCCGCGGTGCAGGGCACAGACAAGACGATCAACGTCAAGAAGGGGCAGTTCCTCGCCCCCTGGGACATGGCCCAGGTGGTGCGAAAGCTGCGGGAGGCCGGTGTGGAGAACCTCTGGCTCACCGAGCGCGGCACCAGCTTCGGCTACAACACGCTGGTGGTGGATTACCGCAGCCTGCCCCAGCTCCACGACCTGGGCTGCCCGGTGATCTTCGATGCCACCCATTCGGTGCAGCAGCCCGGCGGCCGGGGCAGCAGCACCGGCGGGCAGCGCGAGTTCGTGGCGCCCCTGGCCCGGGCGGCGGTGGCCGTGGGCGTGGATGGGCTGTTCATGGAGGTGCACCCCGACCCCGATCGGGCCCTCAGCGACGGGCCGAACATGGTGCCTCTGCACCGCCTCGAGCCGCTGCTGGAGCAGCTGTTGGTGATCCGTGCGGCCGTCGCGGCAGGCTTTCAGCCCTCCAGCCTCTGAGCGGCTGCGGGCCAGTGGCAGCGATAGAGACGCAGGTGAGGCCGGCTGGGCAGGTCGCGGCGGCAGGCATAGCCCAGCTCCTCAACCCGGGCGAGGGCTGGATCGATGCGACGCTGCACGGAGTCCGGGCCACCGGTCTCGGCCAGCACCAACCGATCGGGGGGCTGCTGGCGGCGCAGCAGACGGCGCAGATCGCGCAGATCGCCCCAGGAATCCAGGCCCGGCGGGGCAGCACGGGGCGGTACGGGGCCTGGTGACACCGGAGCTGGATTCACCGTACCGGCCTGACGCAGCAGCCGCTCGGCCGTGCGGAAATGATGGGCCCGTGGACTGATCCGCACGGGTGTGTCCTGACTGACCAACACCAGCAGGCGGAAGTCGTTCATCTCGCGGGATCCCTGAAACACGCCTCCCGGTTGCAGGGGGCGGAAGGAATCCACCCAGAAGGTGAGCACCAGGGCCGTGGCCAGGGCCAGCGGCAGCAGCCGCAGCAGGCGGCTGGCCGGAGCCGGTAGAGACGCAAAGGCCAGCGCCACCACGGGAACCGCCGCAGGCAGCAGAACCACGAAGTAGCGGGGGTAGGCGATGGGCTTCACGAACGACACCCCCACCACCAGCAGCACCAGCAGGCCGCCGGAGAGCAGACCAGACCCGTCCAGCCAGGCCAGCCAGGGGCGTTGGATACCAACGCCAAGGCCAGCCTCTGCCGTGACACGCCGGCGGCACAGCACCAGATAAAGCGCTCCCATCGCCAGAAGCAGGGCCAGCTTCGGCAGCGGCCAGGGTCCCAGGGCCCGCGCCAGTACCTCCTCGGCCATGCCGCCATCGGGCCTGCCGATCCACTCGCCGGCCTCCGATCCCTCCAGCAGATAGCGGCGGCTGTGCCAGATCCAGGCGAGGCTCGGCAAGGCGGCCACGAGGCAAACCGCGGCGCTCTCCAGCCGCAGCCGCAGCGGCCGCCAGGGCACCGTGAGATCGGTGATCGCCAGGGCCACCCCGTAGAAGAGGCCGTAGTAGTGGGTGAGGCTGGCGGCCAGGGCCAGGGCCAGGCCGTAGCCGATGCCATCGGCGGGCTTACCGCCCTGGTACCAGCGCCGGCGGCAGAGAAGGGCCAGGGCGATCCAGAGCACCAACAGCGCATACCCCTTGGCCTCGATCGAGAAGCGAATCGGGAAGGGGCTGCAGAAGGCCAGGATCACGGCCAGCGCCACAGCCAGATGGCGCCGTGGGGGTGCCAGGGGCCTGGCCATCTGAGCCACCTGGGCCACGATCACCCCCCCCACCCAGCAGATAGGACCCCCAGGAAAACAGCCGCAGGAACACGGTCGTGTCGGGCACCAGCTGCCCCCAGAGCCAGAGCAGGCCGTAATAGAGGGGCGGGTGGGTGTCGGTGGTGAGATAGGTGAACAGATAGGCCAGTGAGGGCTGAAACGACTTGCGGGCCGTGCTGAGCTCATCGCCCCAGAGGCTGGTGGCATCCACCAGGGCCAGGGCCCGCCCGGCAAACAGCACCGCCACCCCAAGGCTCAGCCAGACGAGCCAGCGCAGCCCCGGTCCTGCGCTGGGGCGGTTGGTGGACGTCTCCTGCAGGGCGGTGTCAGGCAGAGTCGGATCAGAGTGCATGGTCGGATCCCAGGGATCGCCGCTCAGGCCAGCGGCTCGATCGGCGCCAGGCGCGGATCGAGGATCTTCGGGCCCATGCCTTCAAATTTCACGGCGATCGAGATCTTCTCGCCACTGCCGAACAGATGGGTCACATGGCCATCCCCGAAGGCGGCATGGCGCAGCCGGTCACCCACCACCCAGCTTCGGGCCGCACCGGCGCGGCGCCGCACCGCATTGGTGGCGGCGCCGGCCTCCCCACCATCAGCCACGCGGCGGGACTCCTCGCGATCGACACGGGTGAGCCGATCAAGCCGCTGCTCCCGGCGCAGGGCCGCACCGCCGGAGCGCGGAATGTCGCCCTGCACCAGCTCCTCGGGCAGTTCCGAGAGAAACACCGAGGGCACCGCCGGCTCGCGCATGCCGCCCCAGAGGCGCCGCTCGCTGGCATGGGAGAGAAACAGACGCTCCTTGGCACGGGTGATGCCCACGTAGCAGAGGCGGCGCTCCTCCTCCAGGGCGGCGGGATCCTCCAGGGAGCGGTAGCTGGGGAAGAGGCCCTGCTCCATCCCCACCAGAAACACCACCGGAAACTCCAGCCCCTTGCTGGCGTGCAGGGTCATCAGCGTCACGCGGTCCTGGTCGGTGTCCTTGCTGTCGGCGTCGCTGGCGAGGGCGGCCGAGGCCAGGAACCCCTCCAGATCCCCCTCCTCGTTCTCCTCCTGGTACTGCAAACCGGCATTCACAAGTTCGTTGAGGTTGCGGCGCCGGTCCTCGGCTTCATCGGTACCGGCGGCGATCAGCTCGGCCAGGTAGCCGCTCTGCTCCAGCACCCGCTGCACCAGCTCAGAGGGAGGAGCGTCCTGGATGCGGCGCTGCAGATCCGTGATCAGTTCATGGAACTGCAGCAGCCCCTTGGCCGAACGGCCGCCGAGCGAGCGCACCGCCTCGGCATCGCTCACCACCTCCCACAACGGAATCCCCAGCTGATTGGAGGCATCGGTCAGTCGCTCGATCGTGGTCTTGCCGATGCCGCGGCGGGGCACATTCAGCACCCGCAGCAGGCTCACCGTGTCGGCCGGATTGACCAGCAGCCGCAGATAGGCGAGCACATCCTTGATCTCGCGCCGGTCGTAGAAGCGCAGACCGCCCACCACGATGTAAGGGATCCCCCAGCGCACCAGGGCCTCCTCCATCGCCCGGCTCTGGGCATTGGTGCGATACAGCACCGCCATGTCACCCCAGCGCAGATCGGGATGGGCGGCCTCGAGCATGCGCATGCGGTGCACCACCGCCTCGGCCTCGGCGATCTCGTCGTCACAGCGGGTGAGGGTGATCAGCTCCCCCTCGCCGCGGGTGGGGCGGAGGATCTTGTCGATCCGCTCGCTGTTGTGGGCGATCAGGGCGTTGGCCGCCTCCAGGATCGTGGCGGTGGAGCGGTAGTTCTCCTCCAGCTTCACCATGGTGCTGGTGGCCTCATCGGCAGCGCCGTCGCCGAAATCCTCCTGAAAGCCCATCAGGATCGTGAAGTCGGCGGCGCGGAAGCTGTAGATGCTCTGGTCGGCGTCGCCCACCACGAACACCGAGCGCCCCGCCCACTCCTCAAAGGCGGCGGGGTCGCGCCCATCGGTGACCAGCAGCTTGATCAGGTCGTACTGGGTGCGGTTGGTGTCCTGGTATTCGTCCACCAGCACATGGCGAAAGCGACGATGCCAGTAGTTCCGCACCTGCTCGTTCTGGCGCAGCAGCTGCACCGGCAGCAGCAGCAGATCATCGAAATCGAGGGCGTTGTTGGCGGCCAGGGCGCGGCGATAGAGGCGGTAGGCCTCGGCCTCCTTGCGGCCCCGCACCCCCTCCGCCCTGGCCTCCAGCTGCTCCGGCAGCCAGCCCTGGTTCTTGGCATTGCTGATCGCCCAGCGCACCTTCTTGGGCTCGAACCGCTTCGGATCCAGACCCAGCTCCTGGGTCACGATCTCCTTCACCAGGGTCTGGGCGTCGCTCTCGTCGTAGATCGAGAACTGCCGCGTCCAGCGCAGGCCTTCGGGGTCGTGGAACTTGTCGATATCGAAGCGCAGCAGCCGCGCGAACAGGGCGTGAAAGGTGCCGATCCACAGCTCCTTGATCACCTCGCGGTAGATGCGGCTGCGCAGCTGCTTCTGCTGCACCAGCGGCAGGGTGCTCCAGGGCTGGCCGAACTGGCTCTGGGCCAGCTTCTGGGCCAGCAACAGCTCCAGCCGCTCCTTCATCTCCCGGGCGGCCTTGTTGGTGAAGGTCACCGCCAGCAGATCGGCCGGATCGACGCCGTGGTGGCCGATCAGGTGGGCGATGCGATGGGTGAGGGCGCGGGTCTTGCCGCTGCCCGCCCCCGCCACCACCAGCAGGGGACCGGTGTGGTGGTCCACCGCCCGGCGCTGGGCGTCGTTGAGGCCGGCAAGAAAGCTCACGGGCTGAGGCTATCGCCGGGCAGAGGCGCCGGCGTGGCCGCCACCTGTTCGATCAGGCCCTGCAGGGCCTGCAGGTGGTGCTGCACCGTGAAGTGCTCCTGGCAGCGGCGCCGCCCCGCCGCCCCCAGCCGGCCGGCCAGGGCCGGGTCCTCCCCCAGACGGCGGATGGCCTCCGCCATGGCCGCCACGTCACCCTCCTCCACCAGCAGGCCCGTCACCCCGTGCTGCACCACCTCGGGGATGCCGGCGTGGCGGGTGGCCACCACCGGCAGGCCACTCAGCTGGGCCTCCAGCACCGCCACCGGCGATCCCTCCTGATCCCCATCCGGTGCGGTGAGCGAATGCTGCAGGAAGGCCCGCGCCCCCCGCAGCCGCTCGGCGATGGCCGGCGGCGGCAGCAGGCCGGAGAAGATCACCCGATCGCCGAGGC
The DNA here is from genome assembly GCF_034931685.1 of Synechococcus sp. CCY9202. Classification (NCBI taxonomy): domain Bacteria; kingdom Bacillati; phylum Cyanobacteriota; class Cyanophyceae; order Synechococcales; family Synechococcaceae; genus Synechococcus; species Synechococcus sp. CCY9202. The sequence goes on along the minus strand of NZ_JAYGID010000074.1, from coordinate 216 downwards.
CGAGGTCGCTGGCCCGCTGACGGGCCCGGGCCAGCAGGGGCCCCTCCCCCACCATCTCCAGCCGCCAGTCGGGATGGCCGGCGCTGGCGCGGGCGAAGGCCTCGAGGCTGAGCAGCGGCCCCTTCTTGGCCACGAACCGACCCACCGCCAGGAAGCGGGGCGGGGCCGCGGCGGGATCGGCGCCGGCGAAGCGGGCGGGATCGGCCCCCGAGGGGC